>JBJKRM010000388.1:0-3546 GCA_046704685.1 Rhizomicrobium sp. | reverse complement strand
GCGCAAAGCGCTTCGGGGAGGGGTATGTCGTAGCGTGTGAGAGTACGCAGACTGCCCGGTCCGTACCGGTTCAGTCCTGGGAAACGGTGCAGTCCTCTCCGACACGGCATACCCCTCCCCGAAATTTGCTGCGCAAATTTCGACCCTCCCTCAAGGGCAGGGTGAAGTGCTAGGTAAGTGCATGCCCCTGACCATCGCCATCGTCGGCCGCGCCAATGTCGGCAAGTCCACCCTGTTCAACAAGCTGGTGGGCCGCAAACTGGCGCTGGTGCACGACACCCCCGGCGTCACCCGCGACCGCCGTGCCGCGGAAGCCGTGTTCGGCCCTTTCACCGCCGAGGTGATCGACACTGCCGGCATCGAAGCGGGCGGCAAGGACAGCCTGGAATCGCGCATGACCGCCCAGTCGATGGCCGCCATCGCCGATGCCGATGTCTGCCTCTTCCTGATCGACGGGCGCGAAGGCGTGGTGACCGGCGACGAGATCGTGGCCGAGGCCCTGCGCCGCACCGGCAAGCCGGTGATCCTGATCGCCAATAAATGCGAGGCGCGCTTCACCCAGGCGGCGGAAGCCTGGGCGCTGGGCTTCGGCGAACCGATCCAGATTTCCGCCGAGCACAATATCGGCTTCGGCGACATCCTCTCGGCGCTGGCGCCGTATGCGGAAAAAGCCGAACAGGCCGAAGCCGCGGAAGAACCAGCCGACAAGCCGCTGCGCCTGGCCATCGTCGGCCGCCCCAATGTCGGCAAGTCCAGCCTGTTCAACCGCCTGTTGGGGACCGAGCGCGCCCTCACCGGCCCGGAAGCCGGCATCACCCGCGATGCCATCGCGGCGCGCTGGCAGGCGGAGGGGCGCGAGATCCTGCTGCACGACACTGCGGGACTGCGCAAGAAGGCGCGCGCCGCCGGCCATACGCTGGAGGAGATGAGCATCGGCTCCACTCTGGAGGCGGTGCGCTTCGCCGATTGCGTCGTGGTGGTGATGGACGCCACCCACGCCTTCGAGAAGCAGGACCTCACCATTGCCGACCTGATCGCGCGCGAAGGCCGCGCCGTGATCTTCGCGGTCAACAAATTCGATCTCGTCGAGCAGCGCGCCGGCGCCATCTCGAAACTGCGCGAGAAGCTCGACCGCCTGCTGCCGCAGATCGCCGGCGCGCCGCTGATCGCCACCTCCGCCGCCACCGGCGAGGGATTGGAGCGGCTGGTGCCTGCCGTGCTCGCCGCCGACAAGGCCTGGAACACGCGCATCGCCACGGCCACGCTCAACAAGTTCCTGGAAGAGGCGCTGCAGCGCCATGCCCCGCCCGCCATCTCCGGCCGGCGCGTCAAGATCCGCTACATGACGCAGCCCAAATCGCGCCCGCCGACCTTTGCCCTGTTCGGCAACCAGCTGAAGGCCCTGCCCGACGCATATTTGCGCTATCTCACCAATGGCCTGCGCCAGGCCTTCCATCTCGAAGGCACACCGCTGCGCCTGCTCTTGCGCGGCGGCAAGAATCCGTACGCGGACAAAACCTGATCGGCCCAACACCGTTGGCGTCCCGGCTGCATCCGGGATGACAAAAGCGGATGACTCCGCATGTCATGGTGGAGTCCGAAACGCACCGCGCCGTGCTGCACCCAAGGGCCTCGCCAAACTGCACGTCCAGCTTGCGTTGCGCTTTGGAACGGCGGCGATAGACTCGTCCGCACGAGGCCGACCGGGGAGAACACCATGCACCGTCCCACGCGCCGCACCGTGCTCGCGGCAGGCGCAGCCCTGCCCTTCGCCGCCTCTGCCTTGGCTGCGGCGTCCGCCGCAAAGCCCTATGCCCGCTTGCACCGCCTCGACCCGGCATTCGATGCGATCATCGCTCCCGGCACCGCAGTGGAGGAAATCGCCTCCGGCTTCTCCTGGACAGAAGGGCCGGTGTGGGTGAAGGACGGCGGCTATCTGCTGTTCAGCAACCTGTCGCCGACCGCCAACACCATCTATCGCTGGTCGCGCGCGCACGGCGTTTCCGCCTTCATCCACCCGGCCGGCTATGCCGGGCCGCCGGACAAGAATTTGCGCGAGCCCGGCTCCAACGGCCTCGCCATCGACCATACCGGCAAGCTGATCATCTGCAACAGCGGCGGGCGCTCGCTGGACCGCTTCGACCTCACGACCAGGAAGCGCACCGTTCTGGTCGACCGCTATAAAGGCAAGCGCCTCAACAGTCCCAACGATCTCACCATCGCCAGGTCCGGCGCCATCTATTTCACCGATCCGCCTTACGGCCTCGAAGGCCTGGAGAAGTCGCCTGTCAAGCAACTGCCGTTCAGCGGCATCTACCGCCTTTCGCCCGATGGCAAGCTGGCGTTGCTCGACAAGCAATTCCTCTATCCCAACGGCATCGCCCTGTCGCCCGATGAAAAGACGCTGTTCGTCTGCAACACCGATCAAAAACTCGCCATCATCCGCGCCTACCGGCTCGGTTCCGACGGATTGCCGCAAAGCCATGCCACCTTCTTCGACTTCCGCCCCTATTTTAAGCCCGGCGTGATCGGCGTTCCCGACGGCATGAAGATCGACGAACATGGCAATGTCTTCGCTGCCGGACCGGGCGGCCATTTCGTCATCTCGCCTGCCGGCAAGCGCATCGGCGTCATCGAGATCATCGGCCGCTATGCCACCACCACCGCCTTCGGCGAGGACGGCTCCACCCTGTTCATAGCCGCCTCCGACACGGTGGCCCGTCTGCGGACCAGGACCAAGGGCGCGAACGGGAGTTGACGCGTCCCGCCCGGTTTCGGCCCGGCCTCACATATGGGAAACCACGCGCGGCAACATCGATTGCCAGCGGCGGAAAAACCGCTACACATGATCGGCGAGTGGCCGAATCAGGAGGCGCCACGCATGTCCGACCTTTACCCGCTGATTTCGGTGCTGCTGGCGCTTTCGGTGGCCGTCCATCAATGGCGGCGCATGCGCGCCCATGGCGACCGCATCGAATGGGGCAAGACGATCTTCGGCATATTCGGCGTCGTCCTCGTCACCGCGGCGTCCATCGCGGCCCTGGTGGTGGGGCTGAGCTTCGGCGATCTCTACGGCCTGGCCGGCTTTGCGATCGTCGAGATCCTGGGCCTGACCGCATTGGTCATGGCCATCAACCGCCACTGGCCGCGGCAGCCGCGCAGTTGAGCGGCAAGCAGGCCGTTGCGGTGGTTTGTGTGCGGAAGAAATGATCCGGCCGCGAACGGTATTGTCGGCATATCTTACGGCCAACACTCCCCGACTATAAATTTTGTCAATCCACCCGCGCTGGTGGGATTCTTTACCGGCGATTCAGGGGCACCCCATAGGTTGCGACGAAGTAAATTCATTGGAGAAGATTTTCATGAATATCGCGCCTGTTTCGGGAATGAACACGGCCCATGCCATGTCCGGCGCCTCCACGCGGATGCCGCCGCAACAGAAGATGACCAACCTTTTCTCCCAGATCGATACCGCCAACGCCGGCACCATCAACCAGTCGCAGTTCAATCAAGCGTTCCAGACGCTGAATCCGCCGCGGGTCTTCA
>JBJKRM010000387.1:0-10308 GCA_046704685.1 Rhizomicrobium sp. | reverse complement strand
CGCGGCCTGTTCGGCCGCTCCCTGATTATCATCGTTGCTCCGATGGTCATCCTGCAAGGCATCGTTTCATATGTTTTCTTTGAGCGTGATCTCGACACGACAACCAGGCGCATGGCGCGCGCGGCCGCAGCCGACATCGCGTTGCTTATAGCCCAGGAGGACAGTTTCCAGGGCCCCACTCGGGAGAAGTTGCGGGCTCTCGCAGCGAAACAGTTACGCTACCAGCTCACGTTCGAACCGGGCGTTCACATTGCACCACCCACGCGAGAACACCGCAGCACGATCGATAAAGCCTTGGATCAGGTTATCGCCCAACAGATCGGGGAGCGACGGCATTTTCGCACGGCTCCGCTTCCCGGCAAGCACCGCATTGCGATCAGCGTAGAAGTGCATGATGGTGTGTTGCATGCCATCGTTCCCCGCGACCGTATTACGGTCTCAAGTCCCGATATTTTCATTGTCTGGATGGTTGGTTCGTCGTTGATCCTTCTCGCGGTCGCTATACTTTTCTTACGCAACCAAGTGCGACCAATCGAAAGACTGGCGAGAGCGGCTGATGCTTTCGGCAAAGGGCGTGCCGTGCCCGATTTCAAGCCCTACGGCGCGACAGAGGTCCGCAGAGCAGCCCAGGCCTTCCTGACAATGCGGGACCGGATTGAACGACACGTACAGCAACGTACCGAAATGCTCGCGGGCGTTAGTCACGATTTGAAGACGCCGCTAACACGCATCCGTCTTCAACTTGCTATGATGCCGGACAGTTCGGAGGTCGAGGCCCTAAATAGCGACATCGTCGAAATGGAAGGCATGCTCGACGACTATCTAAATTTCGCACGAGGTGAGGGCGGAGAGCGGAGTCAACTCGTCGATCTTGGCGTTCTCGTGCGGGAAGCTGCGGAAGCCGCGTCTCGCGGCCGTCCCGGAAGGCAGTGCGTCAATGCTGCAAGCGGGATTCTGCTGTCGGTGAAAGCCAACGCGCTCCGTCGCTGTGTGACCAATCTGATCGATAATGCGTTGAAACATGGGAATTCGGTTGCTGTGTCGCTTGAAATCGGCGCACGCTTCGCGGCGATTCAAGTAGACGATGACGGACCAGGTATACCCGCCGACAAGCGAGATGAAGCGCTTCGTCCATTTCATCGGCTCGATGAGGGGCGTAATCTTCAAACGGGTGGTGTTGGATTAGGACTAAGCATTGCGCGAGACATCGCACGTGCTCATGGCGGAGATCTTACACTGTCCGACAGCCCGGCAGGCGGCTTGCGCGCGACAATCCGATTGCCAATTTAGGCAGCAGTTCACAAGATTGCGCCAGTAAGACAGCGGTTGTTGAAAACAAAAGGTGTCATGGCTGCCGCGCATATACTGCGCGACGTGGGTGCGGTGCTGCGCGGTATACTCAGGCGGTAATACGAGGGAGCCTTGCAATGGCCGGATTTTCTCCGCTCGACGCCACATGCGCGCTGCCACCCGCCGTCAACGAACCAGTTCGCACCTATGCACCAGGCTCACCCGAACGTGCCTCGATAAAGACGAAGCTGAAGGCCATGATGGGGGAGCGGATCGACCTTCCGCTGATCATAGGCAAAGCCGAGCTTCGAACCGGGGTACTGCAGCCGGCTGCTATGCCGCATCGGCACGCGCATGTCCTGGCCGATGTGCACATGGCCTCGGCCACAGAGATACAGGCAGCCATCGCCGCAGCGCTAAAAGCCCGCGATGCCTGGACTGCTGTTCCCTGGCAGGAGCGGGCCAACATTTTCCTGCGCGCGGCCGAACTGCTAAGCGGGCCGTATCGCGATACGCTCAATGCCGCGACGATGCTTGGGCAGTCCAAGACGGTCCATCAGGCCGAGATCGATTCTGCCGCAGAGTTGGTGGATTTCTGGCGGTTCAATGCAGCATTCCTGGCGGAGATCTACGCCCACCAGCCTATCTCGCCCGCTGGGACTTGGAATCGATCTGACTACCGCCCCCTGGACGGCTTCGTCTATGCAGTGACGCCCTTCAACTTCACTTCGATTGCAGGCAACCTTCCATCTGCTCCGGCGCTGGCGGGGAACACCGTCGTCTGGAAGCCCGCAAGCACTGCGAGATTCTCGGCTCATTTCATCCTGGAAATCCTGCTAAAGGCGGGTTTGCCGCCGGGCGTGATCAATCTCGTCTACGGCAAGGCCGCAGAGGTTTCAGAGTTGGTGCTGCGCCATCCGTCTTTGGCCGGTGTGCACTTCACGGGCTCGACTGAGGTGTTCAATGAAATCATGCGGCGGACCAGCGAGCAGCGCTATCGCAGCTATCCACGCCTCGTTGGTGAAACTGGCGGTAAGAACTTCATCCTCGCGCACTCGAGCGCAGACCTTGATGCACTGGTCACAGCCATCGTTCGCGGCGGTTTCGAATACCAGGGGCAAAAGTGTTCTGCCGTGTCACGCGTTTATATCCCCAGAAGTATCGCTGGAGCGGTTCGAGAGCGTTTGACTGCTGCTGTGGCTGAGATCAGGGCAGGTGACATTGCCGATTTCCGCAATTTCATGGGAGCCGTCATAGATCAGGCGTCGTGGCGCAAATTGCATGATGCGCAGGAGGAAGCCCGGAGTACTTCCTGTTACAGGGTGATTTGTGGTGGCACGGCCGACGCCAAGGAGGGTTGGTTCATCGCACCGACGATAGTTGAAGCCGATGATCCGTCGGCGCGGCTGATGCGCGAAGAACTCTTTGGGCCGATTGTCACTATGTATTGCTTTGATGATGCCAAATTCTTCGACACGATTGGTTTGATCGACCGCAGTGCGGACTATGGATTGACTGGCGCGATTTTCGCCCAGGATGTTGAGGTCGTTGCAGCGGCCCAGTCAGGGCTGCGCCACGCGGCAGGCAACTTTTACATTAATGACAAACCGACTGGGGCGGTGGTCGGTCAGCAGCCATTCGGTGGTGGTCGCGCTTCAGGCACGAACGACAAGGCCGGTTCCATGTGGAACCTGATGCGTTGGATATCGCCACGCACCATCAAGGAAACCTACCTGCCGCCGCGCGATTTCCGTTATCCATTTATGGAGGAACGCTGAAAGCGACTAGTGCAGAATTTTCTCAGCTACGCGTCAATTCCTCGGCACGGACCTTGGCGGCGGTGACAGCGCGCGTCATCAACGCGACGAGACCATCCTTTGCCTGCAATATCTTGAGCGCCGCCTCCGTTGTCCCGCCAGGTGTGGCTACGTCCCGAGCAAGCTGGCCGGCATCGCGCGGATCAGCATCCAGCAGCGCTCCGGCTCCGGTTATCGTGGCACGCGCCAGCATTGCTGCCGTGTCCTCTGGCAAGCCGGCGGCAACCCCAGCTTTAGCCAAGGCATCGACGAGAACGAAGACGTAAGCAGGACCGCTGCCGGAGACGGCGGTTGCCGCGTCGATCAATTCCTCACGCTTCAGCCAGACAGTCTGGCCAATCGCGGACAAGAGCGATTTGGCAAGCGCTCGATCCTTTTCCGTGGCATTCGGCGCCGCATAAAGGGCCGTGATGCCCCGGTCGATGCTGCCTGGCGTGTTCGGCATGGCGCGGACGATGCGCGCCTTGGGGCCCCATTGTTTTTGCAGAAAGTCGATGCCCGTTCCCGCGGCGATCGAAATCATCAGTGTGCCGGAAGAGGCAATCGACTTCAGTCTCGCTGCTTCGGCACGCAGAATCTGCGGCTTCAATGCCACCACGCAGGCACGCCAGCCGTCATGGGGTGTATGCTTGAGGTCCGGAACCAGAAGCGGTCCCTCCAGTTTCTGCAGTTGTGCCGAAGGGGTGGGTTCAACCGCCGTGATCGGGCCGAGACCGGCTTTGATCCAACCGCGGATCAGTGCCGTGCCCATTTTGCCGGCGCCAACGAGAACAATTGGAGCGCTCATGCGTGCCTCCGCAGATAATCAGCCCACCTGCGCGGGATGAAAGGAAGACTCATTCCGATTCACGCTTGGCCCTGGCACTCCAGGATGGCCGCAGCGACTGCCTCTTGGGCCGACTTGCCGCCCCAGAGCACGAACTGGAAAGCTGGGTAATAGTGCTCGCAAGCCTCCAGCGCCAGATTAAGCAGGCACTCCATCTGTGAGGGGCTGGCATGAGCCTCCGGGAAGATCATGGAATGCCGGAAAACGATGGTGCCGTCCTCGGGCCATAGATCGAAATGACCGATCCACAGCCGCGCATTCACGTACATCAACAAGGATGCGATATCGACCAGCCGTGTCTCGCCCTTCACACGCATGTCAAAGGCGCTGGAAAGGTGCAATGACTGCAGATCCTCACGCCAAGTAAAGCTGAAATGGTGGTCGGACCAGCGGCCCGCCACTGAAAGATTCAGTTCGTCGGTATGCGCTCGCTCGAAGGCCCAGCCATTCTCCTCGACCGTCCTCTCGAGCAAATCGAGAGGATGCGGGCGGCTGAGATGGTGATCCTGGTGGATGACTGTCATTAACCAGACTCCAGCGCGACGCAAAACGAAGCAGTTGAGGGTCAAGCTGCCACAAGATTTTGCGCGAGTACAAGAGTCCGCCGGAAATGGGTGTTGGGTGCCCGAAGCAACTCACAGCTTTCGGGTTGCTCGTGTTTTTGGCGGAATTTGCCGCCGCTTCGGCTTTGCCCGACGTTCCAGCACCGCCACACGTGCGGCAAGTCTGTCATTGTCGGCGCGCGCTTTGGCGGCCATCGCTTTCACCGCCTCGAACTCGTCGCGTGACACAAAATCCATGTCGGCGACCAGCTTCTCCAGCCTCTGCTTCACAAAAGCTTCGAATTCGGTGCGGGCGCCCTGTGCTGCACCGGCAGCGTCAGTGAACAGCCTTGCCAAGCCGTCCAGGAAGGGGTTCTCGGTTTGCATCTCGTATGTCCTTGTTCCGACTCTTATTATGCCAATCAGGCCTTGCGGCGCGAAGTGGGCCGCTTGACTATCCCGACGAACCAGCGCGTTTTACCCTCCCATGCTCACCTATCCCAATCTCGACCCTGTTGCGATCCAGTTGGGCCCCTTGGCCATACGCTGGTATGCCTTGTCCTATATCACGGGCCTCTTGCTCGGCTGGTGGCTGCTGGTGCGGATGCTGCGGCAGAAGAGCCTGTGGATGAACCCGCCTTTTTCCGGGCGGCCGCCGGCTACCCCTGATGACATCGGGGATCTCTTCGTCTGGATCACCTTGGGCGTGGTGATCGGCGGGCGGCTGGGCTACGACCTCTTTTACGGCATATTCTACTGCGGCTTCTGGCCTGATGGACGAGACTGCGGCGGACTGCCAATGGCTTATTGGCATAACCCCCTCAATCTGATCGCCCATTGGGAGCACAGCGCGGTGCACCTGTTCGGGTACACCATCCCGATCTGGATACCGCGACTGCTCGGCATGTCCTTCCATGGCGGCCTGATCGGGGTTGTGGTCGCCATCATCCTGTTCTGCCGCAAGCGCAAGCTCAACGTATTTTCGGTCGGCGACATTGTCTGTTCGGTGACCCCCATCGGCCTGTTCTTCGGCCGAATTGCCAATTTCATCAACGGCGAGCTGTGGGGCAAGGTCACCGACTCGCCGCTTGGCATGGTGTTCTGCAACCGGACGATCATCGAAACATACGGCCGCTGCATTGCCGGAACGAAACCGCGATATCCCAGCCAGTTGTTCGAGGCCGCCCTCGAAGGCGCGCTTCTGTTCGTCATCCTCCAGGTCGCCATCCGCCGGTTTCGACTGCACGAGCGGCCTGGCTTGCTCATCGCCATTTTCTTCACCGGATACGGCTTGGCGCGGTCGTTCTCGGAGTTCTTCCGGGATTCCGAATCCATGCTGGTGGGCTGGTTCAGTATGGGCATGCTGCTTAGTATCCCGATGTGGATCGCAGCAGGGTTCTTTTTCTGGGTGGCATGGAAAAAGCCGGATTGGGCGAGGAGGCCAAAATGAACGCTCTCGGACAACAGATCGCCAACCTGATCGCCGCCGACGGCCCGCTCTCGGTCGCCCAGTACATGAACCTCTGCCAGTTCGATCCGCGCGGCGGCTCCTATTCGGTGCGCCAGACAATTGGCCGCGATTTCATCACCTCCCCGGAAATCAGCCAAACCTTCGGCGAATTGCTGGGGCTGTGGGTGGTGCAGACATGGCACAATCAGGGCCGTCCCCAAGGGGCGCGTCTGTGCGAGCTTGGGCCAGGACGGGGGACGCTGATGGCCGACACCTTGCGCGCCATCACGGCGGCCGCTCCCGAGTTCCTGCTCGATACGGAAGTCAGCTTGGTCGAGGCCAGTCCGGCCCTGGCCGCGGAACAGCGGGAAAAGCTGAAGACGGCCGGCGCCGACATCGAATGGTATGAGCGCTTCGACGAGCGTCTGACGGACAAGCCGTTGTTCCTGATTGCCAACGAATTCTTCGATTGTTTGCCAGTGCGCCAGTTCGTGAAGACCGACCGCGGCTGGTGCGAACGCATGGTGGGGGTGAAGGACGGCAAGCTCGACTTTGCGCTGTCGCCGGTCCCCTCGACGGTTGCCCCGCCGGATTACGCCGACGCGCCGGATGGAGCCGTCTACGAAATGGCGCCGGCAGCGGTCGCGCTCACCGAGGAGATCGCCAGGACAGTGGTCTCGCACGGTGGTGGTGCCGTGATCGTCGACTATGGCTATGGCGAACCGGGCACCAGTGAAACCTTGCAAGCGATTGCCAACGGACAACCTGTCAGTGTTTTGGCTGATCCGGGCGAGGGTGATGTGTCGGCTCATGTGGATTTCCGTGCGCTGGTCAAGGCCGCCGAGGGCTGTGGAGCGGCGGTGTACGGCCCCATCACCCAGTGCAACTTCCTGGCGGATCTGGGCATTGGTCCAAGGGCCGAGCGCCTGATGCTGGCCAACATGCCCCAGGCCAAGGAAATCGCCGCTGCAGTCGATCGCTTGGTCAATCCGGCCATGATGGGAGCGCTGTTCAAGGTGATCGCCATCGTCTCCAAGACAACGCAGCAGCCGCCGGGATTCCAGTTGCCCGGATGACGATGCTGATTCTGAAAGCGGACAATCTGGGTCTGCCGAATCTGTCCCATGCCTTTTTCGGACGCCCCGGCGGGGTGTCGGCCGGGGTCTATGCCGGCCTGAACTGCGGCCCCGGCTCGGGCGACGAGCGGGAAAAGGTGATGGAGAACCGCCGCCGGGCCATGGACGCCCTGGGGGGCGCGCGGCTGGCGACCGTCTATCAAGTCCACGGCGCCAAGGCCGTGACGGTGACCCACCCTTGGGATATCGGCGCTAGCCCGCATGCCGATGCCATGGCCACCAATGTGCCGGGCGTGGCGCTCGGCATTCTCACCGCCGACTGCGCCCCGGTGCTGCTGGCCGATGCGGCGGCGGGGGTGATCGGGGCGGCCCATGCCGGCTGGAAGGGCGCCATCGGCGGCGTCACGGATTCGGTGATCGCCGAAATGGAGAAACTCGGCGCCGAGCGTGGGCGCATCGCGGCGGCGATCGGGCCGTGCATCGCCCAGGCGAGCTACGAAGTCGATGCCGGATTCCGTGATCGATTCGTGGCGGAGGCGGCGGCGAACGCGGGGTTCTTCATCGCCAGCAATCGTGCGGGCTTCTTCCGTTTTGACCTTGAGGGTTATGTGACCCTGCGGCTCAAACGGGCCGGGGTCAGCAATGTCGAGCCGCTGTCAGCCGACACCTACCCGGATGCGGATCGTTTCTTCAGCTATCGCAGAGCCACCCATCGCGGCGAGCCCGACTACGGCCGCGACTTGTCGGCGATCGTGCTGAGGCGCTGACCGGGCAAGCACAGGTTGCGTGTGGTTAAGCGGACCTTGCCCAACCATGAGATGATTCAGGCGGACACATCCCAAGTGGTGTACGAATCGCATTCCGCTGCGGCGGCCCTGCACCAAATTGGTATGGTGTTGCGGATTCGCGCCGCGCAAGTTCTGAAAATCAGCAGGTTTTCGTACTATCCGGCGCAAGCATCGCGCCCGCTGCGGCGATTGTGTTGACGGAACCAGAATCCGGTTTACCCACCCCCATCCCCTTGCTAAAAGCCCCGTCATCACGACGTCACAAAAAGGGGTGCGCGGGCCATGGTCGACTCTAAGGCGACTTCGGGCATGAAACTGCTCGCCGGCAATTCCAACCGGGCCCTCGCCGACGCCATCGCGCAATATCTCAAAATCCCGCTGACCAAGGCCGCCGTCCGCCGCTTTGCGGACATGGAAATCTTCGTCGAGATCCAGGAGAACGTCCGCGGCGAGGACATCTTCGTCGTCCAATCGACCAGCTTCCCCGCCAACGACAACCTGATGGAGCTCTTGATCATCATCGACGCGCTGCGCCGGGCCTCGGCGCGGCGCATCACGGCGGTGCTGCCCTATTTCGGCTATGCGCGTCAGGATCGCAAAGTCGGTCCCCGCACCCCCATCTCGGCCAAGCTGGTCGCCAATCTGATCACCCAGGCCGGTGCCAACCGCGTGCTGACGATGGACCTGCATGCCGGCCAGATTCAGGGCTTCTTCGACATCCCCACCGACAACCTCTACGCCATGCCGGTGATCGTGAAGGACATCAAGGACGCCCTGGGACAGGGCGACCACCTGATGGTGGTGTCGCCCGATGTCGGCGGCGTGGTGCGCGCCCGCGCCCTGGCCAAGCGCCTCGGCTGCGATCTCGCCATCGTCGACAAGCGCCGCGAGCGCGCCGGCGAGTCGGAAGTGATGAACATCATCGGCGATCCGGAAGGGCGCTCCTGCATCCTGATCGACGACATCGTCGATTCCGGCGGCACCATCTGCAACGCCGCCGAGGCGTTGCTGAAGGAGGGCGCCAAGGAAGTGTTCGCTTATGCCACCCATGGGGTGCTTTCCGGCGGCGCGGTGGCGCGCGTCCAGTCTTCGGCCCTCAAATCCATGGTGACCACCGATTCCATCGCGGCGACGCCCGAGGTGATGAAGTGCTCCAACATCCGCCGCATCTCGATCGCCCCGCTGATCGGCGAGGCCATGCGGCGCATCTCGCATGAAGAGAGTGTCTCCAGCCTGTTCAACTGAGGCCGCCACACAATCTGGTAGGACGCCGGGCCCATTCCACATGGGCTTGATCATTGATTGTCATGTCCGGCCGTTCCACAGGGGGAGGGGGCTTCCGGACTTGCCTACGAAGGCCGCCCAGGCGCCAGATCCGGTTCGGGCTTGCCTATCCGAAGCGGACCCACGAAAGGCGCATCTCCGCCTTTCATGCCTTACCAGTTTCTGTCACCTGCCTTTCCAATCCATTCGAACCGCGATTTCGCGGGGGGGTACCCCTTGCGAACCGGCCCGGCGCATGCCGGGTCAAACCGATATAGGACAGTAATCTCTAAATTTCAAGTGTGAAGGAAAATATACTTTTGAGACGCATACGCGTCCATGCCCGGCAGGGCGGCATTACGGTTTTGCAGCCGGTAAAAAGACGCCTTTGATGCACGACGGCGTCAGAACCGCAATCTGCACATGGGTTTTATGTTTGAAGCCGCTACCGCCATATAATTCTGTGCCTTCATCGAAAAGGGCGCGCACGGTGTCAAACGGCGTGATTCCCGGAAGCGGGTCGCTCTTGACGATCGTGTGAAGGTGATTGATCACCGCGCAATCAAGAAAGCGCAAAACCTTATCCGGGCTTTGGTCCTTCGGGGCCGTCTTGTTGACCGGCAGCGGCAGGCCAGCCTTTTTCTGCAACGCCGCAAAGGAATCATATGCAAATCGTACGAGTTCTGCATTCTCTCGCAGAGTGAGATCGAGGCAATTGCCAAGATCAATCACTCCACCAATAACGAACGGCTCGGATAACTCTTCGCGAGCATGTTTTTCTTGTGCCCATTCCAAGGCTCGCTGCGGGTCGCATTCCCAGAAATAAACACCAGTTCCCAGCCAATCGATCAGCCCTTTGCTGGGCTTTAGGCGCGTCTTTCCGCGGACGGCTTTCAGTCCGACTTCTTTCTCACATCCATGGTAGCCAAGAACGAGGGACGACGAATTGCGGCTCACGCCTTGCTGGGATTAGGCGGGCTTCTTCGCGCTGCTGCCGCCAAACCGCGGCTTCAGCTTTCCAGCGGATGTGTAGACCCCTTCCTTGATCAGGGACTCCCGCGCCGTCTTTTTGCTCGCAATGACATGCTTGGTGTGCCGGTCGATCATCTTCTTGATCGCCGCGCGTTGCTGTTCACCCGTCATAACCAGTCCCTCCCCCCAGCGAACGGAAGGATAATCGGTGATTTGGGGTAGCGATAAGGCAAATCCACGCAGCAGTTGGCGCCGCGTTGATTTTTCCACCAGGGCAATGCCAT
>JBJKRM010000386.1:0-12025 GCA_046704685.1 Rhizomicrobium sp. | reverse complement strand
GACACCGTCTGGCTTGAGGTCATGGCGAGCCTGAAACCGCTCCAGCGCCTGCTTGATCTCGGCCGCGGAGCGATGGGCGATTTTCGCGAATGCGGTGTCTTCCGCAGCAAGCCGTTTGGCGAGCCGGTTGGGTGTCCTGCGCGACAGGTGTGGCCAGCCTCCCTTGGCTGCAATGGTCCGGTAGTGGGCTAGCGCGCCGACGAGTGCGCGATATTGCCGCTCTTGCGGCGGTAAGCTGGCCAGGAAGGCATCGATGTTGTGGTCCTCGACGGCCTCTTCCAGGGCCGCCACGGCATCGAAACTCTGCGCGGGCAGCTCCAGGTCATTATAGACTGTGCCCGGTTCCACGCGTCCGAGACGGACGTCATGGGCGTAGTGCAGCAGCGACGCGGTGAGGGTCAGGTCATACAGTGCGGCATTGTGGCCGGCCTTGGGGCGGGCGTTGTCGCGATTCGAGTCCACGGGGTAGTCGGTGGCGCGCAGCCCCTCCCGGTCGGCATGCTGCAGGGTAAATGCAACGCTTGCCGCCCGGGCTCTCGCTTCGGCGCTGCCGGTCCATAGCGGACGGAAATCGCGTCCCGCATAGAGGCGGAGCATCTGCACCTGAACCGGCTGAAGATGCGACTGGGGCGCGTTGAGCACCTGTTGCAGCGCGCTTTGGGTGCGCGATGCGTCGGCGGTCAGGGGGCCGTGGATGCTGTGGAGTCCCGTCGTGCTGCAGCCGGCGGCGGCGATGGCGCAAACCACGATGGCGGCGAGGGGGCGCGGCAGCGTGCCCGCGACAGCTTTTCGCAATGTTAAGGCGTTCATTCCAATGGTTCGACTCTGCGTTGCGGCCGATGGGGCCGGGACTCCGGCAGGGGGCCTGTGACCATAATGGGCCGCGGCTGCGTGGTTTTTGCCGCCACTGCGTTTCTCAGATGCATGACGACACCTCATTACGCAGATTGGAGAGCGAAATCCACGATGAGATTGCCGTCACGGCTTTTCTCAGATACATGGTAACATCTTAGTTCAGTACGCAGATTAGAGGAGGAATCCACCATGAAATTGCTGCGTAGCACCGCAATATTGGCGGTTGTGCCAATGCTGTTGGCTGGCTGTGCATCGACGAGCGATGTGCAGAAGGCTCAGAGTACGGCCGATCAGGCGCTTTCGGCGGCGCATAGTGCGCAGCAGGGCGTTACCGCGGCCCAGTCGGCGGCGAAAGCGGCCCAGGACACCGCCAACCAGAACAGCTCAAAGATCGACTCCCTGACGCAACAGTTGCAGCAGATGCAGCAGAACGAGCAGGCGGAGCAAAAGAAGCACCGCGGCGAAAGAGGCTGAGTCTGAGCGCTCGATGGAGCGCATTGTAGTTCCGTCATTGATCGGAGGTGGCATGCCGCCGCCCGATCACCCATCGCACGCCGTAATAGACGATCAGGGCAGCGGCCAGCGCCAATCCGACCAAGATGAGTCGGTGTTCGGCGCTGCCGCCCTGGCCCATGATGAGGCCCAGGGTAGCCCCGGCGAATAGCAAGGCCGGGGCCCAGATGAGGGCAGAAGCGATATTAGCGACGTAGAAGGGCGTGGCTGGCATGTCCATCATGCCGGCCACCAGCGGAACGATGGCCCGCAGCGGGCCGAAGAAGCGGCCGACGAACACGCTGGCTGCACCATAACGTCGAAAGAAGTTAAGGCCTGCCTGCAGCTGTTCGGGATGCGAGCGGAACGGCCATAGCCTCGGCACCACCCTGTCAAAACGGCGACCGATCCAGAATGAAATCGCGTCACCCGTAACCGCGCCGGCGATGCCGGCCAGCGCGGCGGTGTAAGGATTGAGTGCGTGGGCCGAGACCAGCGCGCCCGCGGCCACCATCACGGCGGTGCCTGGAAACAGGAGGCTGAGAAAGGCGAACGACTCGCCGAACGCCGTCAGGGCTATAATGAACACGGCCAGATCGGGATGCAGTTTCAGGTACTGGATCAGGCCTTCGCCGAACGCTTCCATGATCTCAACGCGGGTGGGGGCGGTGGGCCGGCCGCGAGCAAGAGGGAATTAGAGTGGCAGAAGGGCGGAGCAGCGGTCTTTCTGTCAAGGGGCGCAATTCCTGGAGCAAAGTAGGGTCAGCCACGCTACATCCGGTGTTGAAGCCATCGTGCGGGCCGCAAATTTAATCTTCAGAGCCCGGCTTGATGCAAATGATTTTCCAAACGTAATCGGCTATCGCCGTCATGGCGTTCACTTTTCTTGAAAATTGTCGCACCCCTTGAAATGGACGGAGGAACCCCCATTTCTCTTATATCGCCATAGGTGCAGGCAGTGCAGAGCGGTCCGGAAAAACCGGGCTGATGGCTGTGTTTGCGCCGCATTTTGAAAAACGGCTGAGCGGTTGGACCTCGGAGTCTGTCCGCAACAGGGCGAAAAAAACGAAATTTGAGGCTTCTCTCGCTACAGCAATTTGCCGCCGGTGGTGATGATCGCGGTGTGGAAGACCAGCAGCACCATGAGGTAGCCCGCCACCAGAAGGCCCGTGCCGGCCGCAAACAGCGAGACAGCGCGGCGATGACGCAAAACGTCCTGCGCGTTCCTGGCAATGGTAACCGACCCGAGCACTGGAACGGCAAAAGCGTCGCGAAGGTCTCCCGCGGTGAGGATGCGGTCGGAGAGTCGGCTCACGCCGAGAGCCGCGCCGGCTCCGACGCCAAAGCCGGCGGCCAGCACCAGCACGTTGAGAACGATACGGTTGGGGGCGGACGGCCGTGTGGGCAGCGACGGCGGGTCGACGACACGGAACACCATGCTGGACTGCTGCTCGCTCGCAGCCTGTGAGATGTTCGCGGATTCACGGCGTTGGACCAGGGCCTGATAGTCCTTGCGCAGCGCCGTGGCATCACGGTCGAGATCGGCGTATTGGCGCCGGACTTCGAGGGCGTCTCCGGCATCCTGCTGGGCGTTGGACAGTTGCTTTTTGGCCTCGGTCAGCTTTTCGCGCGCCACCGCGAGACTGACGTCCTCGTCGGCCAGTTTGGTCCGCAGCATCAGATAGGCGGGGTTTGCCACCGACTGGAGGTCTGGATCCTCGTCCGGGTTGGTCTTCTTGCTGATTTCGGTTTCCAGCCGTTTGATCAGCTTCTTCTGGGCGATGACGTCGGGATAGTCGTCGGTGTAGTGGGCGCGCAACTGGTCGAGCGCGGCGCGCGCCTGCCCGAGCTGTTGGCGCTTGTCGGCCAAGGTTCCGGCACCACCGATCGAAATCGGTGCCGGTCCGTTGATGTCGATGGTTTTTGGTGTGGAGGAGATCTGGGCCTCGAGGTCGGCGACGCGCGCGCGCTTGTCCCCGACATCATTTCTCGCGGTGACCACGGCCGTTTCGGCCGTGTCGATATCGCTGCCATCCAGAAAAACCTCGGGATGAGCGAGTTTGAAATCGGTCTTGCGCTTTTCTGCAGTCTCGATCTTCTGCTCGTACTGGGCGATCTGGGAGTCGATGAATGAGATGGCGTCGTTGGAATCGCGCCGGTGATCGCCGGCGTTGGAATCCTCCATTACCGACAGGAGCGCTTGCGCCACGGATTGCGCATGCTGGGGATCGTCCGAGGTGTAGCTGATGGAGTAGAGATTATGCGTGCCCGATCGCGACAGCGTGACGTTTGAGGCCATCTCGGCAACGGCATCCTGCATTTTTGCCTGCGAGAAGGAGGACGCTTTGGGATTTGTCACCCGCACCACACGCTCCAGATTGGGAGACGTGAGAAGCGTGTGGAGCATCACGTTGATTTCTTGCTGGGTGTTGGTCGAAACCGCGATGCCGTGGAGCAGGGGGCGCATCAGCGTGTCGGTATCGATGTAGACTTGGGCAGTTGAATCGTACGAATTCGGAATGAGCGCGATGGCTGCCCATCCCAGAATGCAAGTGAGCCACGCAGCGGCCAAGCCCCACCAGCGGAACTGCCAGGCCCCGGCAAGGAGTGAAATCAATCGAATCTTCAGGTCCTGCATGGTGCTCCGTCCTTCAAGGAACAACCCGAATTGTCTGTTCCCCTGAAATCCGCTGGGCCGATCACGGCAGCATCGCCTCCCAGCCATCACTACGCATGGGAAGCCTTAACCTGTCGAGTATGTCCGGAAGGGTATGGAAAATGGACCAAGTTTCCGGCGCGAGATGTTTGTCGTGGAGGGACGGCCTGACAACCCAGGTGATCGTGGTTGCGACAGAGGTGAGGGGGGCGTGTACTGAGCTCTTCAAGACGGTGCCGTTGTGCTGCAAAATAATTGCTACCGGGCTTCATTGATCGCGACGATCATAGATAAATGCGGCGCATTGGTGATCGATCCAAGGAAGAAGTTCATGGCTCAAAGATTTTTAATCCGGCAGGGAAGGGTTTCGCGCGCCTTCTGCGTGGCGGTGACAGCAGCCCTCATTGCCGTGGCGCCGGCACGCGCGGCAGCGGATACGATCGTCAGCTACGTTCTGCAGAAGCAGCTAGGTACGCAGGATCATGATGTGCCGGTAACCTTCGGTGCGGTGTTTGCCGATGGCGATGTGCCGGCCGGAACGTCCCTGGGTGCCACCGACAGGCACGGCAATGTCATTCCGCTGCAGGTCGATGCGAAAGCGCACAACAAAGACGGATCATTGCGCCACGCAGTGCTAACGCTGCGAGTCCCACAACTCGGGGATAAACCATTTACCGTCGATATTATACACGGTCGGCCGCAATCGGGCGCAGCAATCACAACCGCGGCTTTGCCGAACGGGTTCGATGCCGTCGTCGATCTCAACCGTGGCGGCAGCCACCTGACGGCATCCGTTCGGGCGTTGTTGGCCAAGAGCAAGCCGGAGATCTGGCTCTCCGGACCGCTGGTGAGTGAATGGTGGGTATCCGGACCGTTGCGGGATGCGGCAGGCAATGCCAATCCGCATCTCTTTGTGCGTTTTGGCATTCGGAGCTACGGAAAGAACCGGCCGCTGCGCGTGGAGGTGGATGTCGAGAACGATTGGACCTGGGTGCCGGGGCCGCGCACCGAGGTCTATGACGTTGACATCCGCATGGGTAACAAAAGCGTTTTTCACAAGGACGACATGGTCCAGCAGGCTCAGACGCGCTGGCGGAAGGTGTTCTGGTGGAACGCGCCGGTCAATGTCTTCGTCAAGCAGGACCTTTCCTATCTGAAGAAGACCCGCATCATTCCGAACTATGCGCCGCAGGCGCAGGTTGTGAACGTCGACCAGATGTATCGCCGTTATGAAAGGGCGAACCGCGGGCCGATGGGAGCAGGGATCATCACACCCTACATGCCGACGACGGGCGGCCGTCCCGACATCGGTCCCTTGCCGGCCTGGACCGTGGCTTATCTGCTCACCATGGATCCCCGTGCTGAAGAGATGACGATGAATGCGGCGGATCTGAGTGGCAGCTTTCCTGCGCACTACCGCAACAAGAAAACGGACCGGCCGACAACAACCGAGGAATATCCGAGGATCAGCACCCACTACAATTATGTCGGCAGGCCGGGAAACCTTGAGAGACCGAATTTGGAGGGGCGCTTCAAGGGATACCACCCGGATGCCTCGCACGAGCCGTCGCTCGACTTCATTCCCTATGTTGTGACGGGAGAACGGTACTATCTCGAGGAACTGCAGTTCTGGTCGCAGTGGAATTCGTGGGAGACGGCTCCCGAACATCATGGTTACGCCAAGAGTCTGGTCGGCTGGGATCAGATCCGCGGACAGGCCTGGTCGCTGCGGACGTTGGCCCAGGCGGCGTATATCACGCCCGATTCCGATCCCATGAAGCAGACGCTGCTGCGGGAATTGAAGGCCAACGCGGAATGGTATGACCACACCTACACGGACAATCCCAGAGCCAACATCTTCCATACGGCGCTTCGACCGACGAACAACAACAAGGCGGTGGCGCCCTGGATGGACGATTTCCTCACTTGGGCCGTGCAATATGCCGTCGATCTTGGGTTCGACGAATTCAAGCCGTTCGCATATTGGAAGGGCAGTTTCCCCGTGCAGCGGATGATCAATCCCGGCTATTGCTACGTCATGGCGACGAAGTACTACATCAGGGTGATGAGCGCCCCGCATGATTTCATGGATAGCTGGGCCGAGGCTTTTGTCTCCAATCTGCCAGACGCCTACAAAGCGCCGGACCGCCGTCCGGCCTGCGCCAGTTCCGAAATGGCGGACGCCTTCAAGCTGAAGCACGCCGGCGAAATGATGGGCAATTCCCATTCGGCCGACGGCTATCCGGCCGACATGCAGCCGGCTCTCGCTGCCGCCGTCGACGCCGGTGTGCCTGGGGCCACTGAGGCCTGGCAGAAGGTCATGGATCGGCCGGTTAAGCCGCACGGCGGGCGCGTTGGTGGGACCTGGGACATCATCCCCTGGCGAGCCCCCTGACGGACGAATCGTGGCCCGATGCGCCGCGGGGCACGGGGCCGGCGACAAAACGCAGGTCCCTCCGGGGGCAATGTAGCTGCGACCGAACGTGGCGGTGTCGCACCGGATAGGTGCGGCGCCTGAACGGGAATATGCAAATTCTGCGAACGGTTTGACCGAAGACGTTCAGGTCTGCGTAAGCTGCGTGACCTATTGATTCCTGCGTCAACATGGTCGGTAGGTGAACCAGTCGTCATTACAATTGGTATGCCGAGTTGGCATACAAAGCTGTAATTGAGAGTATTCGGCCTCTTCAAACCCAGCCGGGACATCGGCGTTTAATCTGGAAATCAGAAGCCCATGAAAGCAACCACCCTCAAAGGTCTTGCCCTCCTTACGCTTGCCCCCTTGCTTGGCGCCGCCGCCCCTCAGACCGCGACGTCCTCCTCAGGTCTCTTGTTCTATCTGTCGGCGGACAAGGGGCTGACCGCGGATTTCGCAAAGGGCGATGCGGTACCAAACTTTGCCGATCACGTTCACATCGTTCCGAACGGCCGGATCGGCGGAGCCTTGTCTACCGACGACAACGACGTGCTGGCCTGGAAGGCCCCCGGGAACATTTATGGCCAGAGAGGCACGGTTTCGTTCTTTTGGCGTTCACGGACACCGGTGGGCAGAGCACCATTCGTGCTTTTCCGCGTCGGTTTCGCCGATCACACCAGTTGGGACATGACCTTCCTGCGCCTGGACTACAACGGCCATGGCTACGAGGCGTTCGTCACCGACAACAACTTGGCTCGCCTGCGGCTCCACTATGTGCTCGATAATCTGCCGCCGCCCGACGCCTGGACACACATCGCGTTCTCCTGGGACGAGAACTGGGGTGTGAAGCTCTACATCAATGGAAAGCTGGTTGCCCAGAAGCATCAACCAGCGGTTCTTGACACCGGTCTCGATCAGTTCGGCATGGCCTATCGTGCGGTATCGCCGCATCAGGTGCAGAGCCGCTATGAGTGGATGCGCGGCAGTGACTACGACGAGTTCCGCATCTATGACCATGCGCTGGATGCCGCTCAGATCGCGACGCTCGCGCAAGGCGAGGTGCCCCAGGTGGCGGCCGAACCGGCAGGCAATCTCAACAATCCGGCGAAGCGCGCCGAATGGGATTGGCGTTACGGCTGGAACCGGCCCGGCGACGTTCCGGTGGAGCTAACTGCGCCCGTCACCACTATCCGCAAGGTGGAGTTTACCGACGCCAAGGACATCAAGGAATGGATGTACAAGGCAACGGATGGCATTTCTGAAACGACGTGGCCGGGCGTCTACAACCGTTCGCGCCTGGAGGGGCGAAACGGTTATTTCCCGCTGCCTGACTGGAATGTCTATGTTGAAGGCGGCAAGACTCTAACGCTCACGCTGCCGAACGAGCCGTGGAACCATATCGAGTTGCAGGGCGCCGCATACGGCGATCTGACTTACGCGGCAAAGGCTGGCGTCAAGCCCGTCGAGATCGCCACGCGCACCAAGGGCCAGGAACGTACATATTATCAGTTCCCCCAACAGCGCACCGGTGGGATTTTGCGCTTCAACAACATCGCGCAGGAAACCCCGATCCAGGAGATTGCGGCATACGACATTCATCCGGGTAGCGTGCCGAAGGGAACGGTGACCCAAACCTACACCATCCGTACGAATGCCAAGGCGCACTCACCTGACCTCAATGCGCTGAACGCCTTCATCAAGGGACGCTATGCGCCGGACTCCCGTTCCACGGTGGTGGCGTTGCCATCTGCGGCGCCGTTTCGTCAGCGTAAAATAGACACCGGTCCCAAAATGCCTTTGGTGCACGTTTTGATCCCATACGAGTACGGGGCATCGCCACCGGCGCTGCCGCTCTATCGGGCCTGGGGCTACGGCTGGGAGAACATGCACGACGGGCTGGACGGTATCGCGATCTACCTGCCGGCGTTGCATGTCAAACCGACCATGAATGGGCTCTTCCCGCTCAATATCCAGGTGAAGGATCCGCTCTGGCCGATGCGCGACATGCTTGACGTCACCGTGGCGGTGAAACCGGGCGAGGCGCGCACGCTGTGGCTCGACTTGAGGGACCGCATCCTGCCCAACAAGAGCTTCTACATCACCTTTGCCGGCTCCGGTCAGGACTTCAACGCCGAGAGCCTCAACGGCACCAAGATCCAGCTGGTGTTCAAGGACCGCAAGGACGCCCTGAAGGAGGATATTGCCGATCGTCTGGCGGAGTTGAAGGATAATTGGGGCTTTCTGGTGGAGGAGCACACCGCTTCCAAGCGCGAAGCGCTGTACCGCCGTCTGGTGGCTGACGCGACGGACCTGTTGCGCGTCGACCCCGACAACAAGATCGCCCGTGAATACTGGGCCGACATCACCTTCAACAGCCAAGGGTCCGGCGTCGCCTACACCCAGCCCAAGCCGCCAAAGGGCGAACCGCTGTGGGCGTTCCGTCAGCTTGAGGACCTCAAGGGCGTACGCAAGTTCATCAACTGGTGGATCGACAACCGGCAGTCTAGTTACGGCGACTTGGGTGGCGGCCTGTCGGACGATTCCGACCTGGTCGAGCAGTGGCCGGGTGTGGCGCTTATGGGCGTCGACACCGAGAAGTTGCGCGTCTCACAGATGCGTGTGGCCGATGCCGTCTATAAGAACGGTATGTTCACCAACGGCCTCGCCACGCTGATGCTGGACGAACTGCACTCCTACGAAGACGGCATCAATACCAACAGTGAGGCGATGTATCTCAACTACGGCGATCCCAAGGTGGTGGAGCGCCTGATGACCACTGAGGCCGCCTACCACCGCATCATCTCGGTCAATCCAGCCGGACATCTGCTCTTCAACACCAACTGGTATTCGGGCACTAACTCCTATCGCGAAGGCCCATGGGAATGGAGCAAGTACTATTCTTATCTGGTTCTGCATCCCGGACTGTTGATGGCGGAGTACAACAACGATCCGACGGGCAAGAAGTACATCATCGGGCTCTCCGACAGCATCCTGGCGCACGGCAAGCAGGACGCCCAGGGGCACTGGACGTTCCCGGATGAGATCAACTGGCGGACGGATGCCACCAAGGGCACGCTGCCGGCGGGTACGCCGCCTATGCAGCTGTTCTGGGCCTCGTACCGCTGGACCAGTAATAAGAAGTATCTGGAGCCGATCTTGGCGTCGGTCTATCAGGCAAACAACAAGGACTCCTTCACGGTCGGCGGCGCCCGCATCGTTGCGCAGAAGGAGAACATCAAGCCGATCAACAATCTCAATGAGAACTTGGTGGACGTGCTCGGTAAACAAAGCACGTGGGGCAAGTGGGCCGTGGACCGGGCGTCGTCCGGAAAAGGCTCCAATCTCGACCGCTATGTGGCGTGGGAGATGACCGGCAACAAGAAGTACCTGGATGAGCTTTACGGGGCCGAGATGCGCCGTGAGGCCGAGACCATGTACTCGCGCACCGAAGGTCATTGGTGGACCGATCGTGTCGAAATGGACAGCCAATACCTGCAGCGCACGCGCTTGGGCGGCGTTGCTCTTGTGCGCAATCACATCTATCCCGGCAATACGGTGAGCTGGTCGTTCCCGGGCAAGGACGATGCCGTGCACGTTGCCATCCTGATGCCGAACGTCTCGCGCAGCCACTTCAAGGTCATCGCCTACAACGTCACCAACCATGTAGTGAAGGCGAAGATGACGGGATGGAACGTCGATCCCGGGCAGTGGGAGATGAAGTCGGGCAGGGGGAACGCGCAGGACAACCTGTCGCCCGCAGTCAAGGGACGCACCATCGCGTTCGAAAAGACGGCTTCGGTCAATGTCGCGTTCGCACCGCACCGAACGACGGTGTACGAGTTCACGTTGAAGAAGCTGGGGCAGCCGACCAATATCCGTGCCGATCTTGGCATCGGGCGTGATGACATCGTACTAAAGGGCAACAGTCTTTCTGTGACGGTGCATAGTCTCGGGGCGGAGGAGGCGGGGCCTTCGAGCGTGAGGGTACTGGATGCGCGTGGTAAGGTAGTGACGCAGGCCGAGACACCGGCTCTGCCGGCCCCGCGTGATCTGAAACCGCATACGGCGATGGTTCATTTTACACTGCCGGCTCGGTTCCGTCCTCAGGGCGCCACGGTGCGGATCGTGTCGCCATATCCTGAGATCACGCAGATCAACAACAGCCTTTCCTTGCTGCCGCCTTCGGAACTGGCGTCACGCGATGGAAAGCAGGCTCCGGTAAGGCACCACATGAACAATGGGAAGCATCGTCTGCACAAGAAGACGAAGTAAGGGTTGGTCATCGCGGCGGTTCGTGAAAGCGAGCCGCCGCAAGATGGCTATCAGGAGTCACGAGGCGGCGATTGGTTGGCCGCGTAGTGCACGTCTACCTGTCTCCACATATGCAGAATGTTGGCGATAGCGGCATTGTAATCGCGCGCCAGCTCGGCCCACAGCATCTTCGCAAAATGGCCGTCCGCAATGGCCTGTGAAACCTGTGCTTCGTATTTCTTCTGCCGATCGCGTGGCGACTCATCAGCGCTTGTCTGACTGTGCATGTCATGCTCCGTCATCTGTACTGGCGCATAAGGGGATTGGATTATCGGGCAGTGGCACCGGACCGACAACCATAAAACAAGAGTATGTATTGCGTGTTTGCAATGTGCAGGTATCGTTGACGTCGTCATCAAGGGCCGCTAGGGCCAATGGCGCCTTTGCACGGCGTTGGCGGAACAAACCCCGCAAAGGCTCCCTAAGGGCCGGCAAAAGGGTGATACGGAGAACGGCGCCTTTGCGGCGGCGCGGCAGGTTGCTATAGCGCGGTATTCTGGTATCGCTGCGACTTGAACCACCTGTCATCATTTCATGCCTGCGCCACTTCTGACGCTTCAGGACATCCGCCTCACCATCGGCACCACGCCGTTGCTCGATGGCGTTGAACTATTCGTCGAGCCGGGCGAGCGGCTGTGCGTGGTCGGCCGCAACGGTTCCGGCAAATCAACGCTATTGAAGATAGCAGCCGGGCTGATGGAGCCCGATGGCGGGCGGCGTTTTGCCCAGCCTGACGCCACCATCCGCTATCTGCCCCAGGAACCAGACCTTTCCGGCTACGCCGACACCCATTCCTATGTGGCAGCCGGTTTGGCGCCGGGAGACGATGTCGCCCGTGCACATTATCTGCTCGGCAAGCTGGGGTTGAGTGGAAGCGAGTTGATCGAGACATTGTCTGGTGGACAGGCGCGCCGGGCTGCTTTGGCAAGGGTGCTGGCGCCGAAGCCAGACATCCTGCTGCTGGATGAGCCCACCAACCACCTGGACCTACTGGCCATCGAATGGCTGGAAGAGGAACTGGCTTCCATGCGTGGAGCACTGGTTCTGATTAGTCATGATCGGCGCTTACTGACCGACCTGTCCCGCGCCACAATCTGGCTCGACCGCGGTCGCACGATTCGGTTGGAGCGGGGGTTTGCAGCCTACGAAGCTTGGCGCGACCAACTCCTTGATGGAGAGGAGCGGGAGCGGCAGAAGTTGAACCGTAAGATCGTCTCTGAGGAGCACTGGGTCCGCTACGGCGTCACTGCCAGGCGCAAGCGAAACGTGCGCCGCATGGCGGGCTTGGCCGAATT
>JBJKRM010000385.1:0-4519 GCA_046704685.1 Rhizomicrobium sp. | reverse complement strand
CGTCGGGGCCGGCACCAGGACGCAGCGGGCGTCCTTATTCTCCACCGCCACCCGGCGCACCACCTTGATGGCCTGACGCGGCACATCATGCTCCTTGGTCCCGGCCGCCTCGAGCAGATCGAGAAATGACAAAGCGTCACCGTCGAGCACCGGCGGCTCCGGCCCGTCGATCATCACCACCAGGTCGTCGATGCCGGCCCCGGCGATGGCCGCCATCAGATGCTCCACCACGGCCACCGAAGCACGGCCGCTCTCCAGCGTGGTGCCGAGCGTGGTTTCGCTCACCAGGTCATAGCGGGCGGGAACCTCGAGCCCGTCGAGATCCACCCGGCGGAAGATCACGCCGACATTCGGCGCCGCCGGCGCCAGGATCATGCGGACCTGGGTCCCGGCATGCAGGGCCGTGCCCTCACAGGCGACTTCCTTGGCAATGGTGCGGCGATTGCTCATCGGGAGGTAACCGGGGTCGTGACAGCGGGGAATCATACCCGCACAGGATTTAACGTCACATCACGCTTCGTACCAAGTTGTTGCGATCGGTCGCGGCGGGACCGCTAAGATTGCGCCCCCTCACTTAACCCAGCGCTAAGAGCCTCACGCGTAGATTGTCGCCAGGGTGCGTTCCTTCCTATGGGATCGGCAAAATGTCGTTGATCGGCAATCAGTTGGAGAGCGGTCCGGCGCTCGCGAGCGATGCGGGCGTTGATGTCCTGGACGATTGGCTCAGGATCGAGAGCGAGCACACCAATCCGGGCTTCCTGCTGCCCAGCCGGGGAACGGTCATCGCCTGGTGCGAAAACCACCCCGGGACGATCGTCCTGATGGGCAACACCCTGCTGTGGGGTGCCGTCCTCTGGGCGATGTGGAAGGGCTGAAAACAGCCGGTTGAATTTCCAGGATTGATAGCGTGCGCAGGCCCTGCGTTTCAGCCGTCCTAGAGCACGTCGCCCAGCCGGCACGACACCCGCTCTCGTCTTAGGCGAGCCAAAGGGCGCAATCGGCGTGCCAACGTGGCCCCTTGCCTGTCCCTATCGGTCTATTTCTAATCCGCCCCGCAGCGGAGCTCCGGGGGGACGCTATGGACGAGCCTAGTCGTGGCAAGAAGTGGTTGGCCGCCATCGTGATGGTGATCGCCACGATTGTCGCGATCGCTTGGTCAATCGCACACATGCCGGCAAACGTCCGGGTGGCTCCATCGGGAGCCTTCGATGCTGGTGCGCTCGGCTATGCAATGGGCCGCACAGCGGTCGAAACTATCGTTGCCTGGGCGATCGCCAGTGCCGTCGCCGGTTTTATACAAGGCCGTTTATGGGTTTGGCGCTCCGGCATCTTTCTACCGGTCATGATCGTAGCGGTGTTCGCCGCAGACTTGGCCATCCTGTTCGGCCCGTCGCTGACGCCCGCTGGACACGATAGGGCCGCCTTCAACAAACTGACGCAGGAGATACAAGCTCAAGCGATCTCTGACCGTGATGCCTACCTCAAGGAACTCTACAACCTTGGCTATCCCGATTTCCTGCACCCGGCCAGCCTGGGCGCCCCGGATGGGCTGGAACGGGCCCAGCGCAAGATCAAGATCGCCCGCGCGATTGTGAAGAAGTACAGGGAGCGGAATGACGCCAGCTTGGTCCAATTCCGGGCTGCGATAGCCAGACTCAACATCAGGACAGAATCGAAGAAGCAGGCCTTGGCCGGGTTCGATGCCAGCGTGAACGCGTCGAATGCGGATCGCGCCAAGTTGTGGCAACTTCAGGATGCCGTAATGGCTGAGTACCAGGCCATGCTCGACGATTTGGCGGCTTCACGCCACCATTGGCACACGGATGCCGACAAGATCGTCTTCTCGCGCCAACGCGACCTCGACACCTTCAATCGTCATATCCATGCGGCGGTCAAGCTGGAACACGAAGCGACGACCCTCATGCAGAAGATCAAGGCGGACCACGAGCCCCCTCAGCCCATGCCGGCAAAGAGGTAGCTTGCCAAATCAAAAGGGGCGCACCGAAGCGCGCCCCTTTCGCCCCTCCTAAAGGGAATGGCTAGTGTCCCAATTTCGAAATTCGCCACAACTCGATATCGGCATTTGGCGGATTTCGGAATCGAAAGGACGCTAGGCAAAAATTAAATCCAGTGACGTTTTGGTTCCGAAGTTCGCGTTCGGTGCCGATATCAGCGATCTTGCGACCTTCGGAACCACGACACTAGTTGGTCTGCCGGCGCAGGAAGGCCGGGATCTCGAACTGCTCATCCCGCTTGTGATCGGGGAACAGATCGTCGCCGCGGGGCGCCTGCGGCGCTTGCTGCTGCGGTTGCGGACGCTCGGCCTGGGCCATGGCGCGCGGCTGGGCCACCGGACGCTGGGCCATCGGCTGCGGCCGCGGCGCCGGCTCGAGGCGCGGCTCTTCCTTGGGCTTGCGCGAGCGGAACAGACCCCAGCCGCGGCGCTCCGGCTCGGCAGGACGGGCGGGCGCGATCTCTTCGCGCATCGGACGCTGGGCCACCGGCGCGGGCGCGGGCTCCGGCAGCGTCTCGATCGGCTCGACGGTCTCGACCGGCGGAGCATCATTGCCGCCCAGGATCATGGCTTCGGCCGGCGACGGCGTCGCGTTCAGACTGTGTGTCAGCGCTTCCACCTGGCGATGAACCGGATAGTCGGGCCCTGGACGCAGCGCCACCGGACGCGGCGCCGGCTGATTGTGCGAAACCGAGGCCGCGGCGGCCTTCAGCATGTCGACCGGGCGCTGCTTGAGGCGCGGCGGGAACGGCTCGACGTTCTTGCCCATCCGCATCTCGGCCGCCTCGATGCCGGTCGCCACCACGCTGACGCGGATGCGGCCTTCCAGATTGTCGAGGATGGTGTTGCCGAAAATGATGTTGGCGTCGGGATCGACTTCGGCACGGATGCGGTTGGCGGCCTGCTCGACCTCGAACAGCATGAGGTCCGGACCGCCGGTGATGTTGATCAGCACGCCGCGGGCGCCCTTCATCGAGACATCGTCGAGCAGCGGGGTGGAGATGGCCATGTCGGCGGCCTTCTGGGCGCGATCCTCGCCCTCGGCCTCGCCGGTGCCCATCATCGCCTTGCCCATCTCGGTGATCACTGACTTGATGTCGGCGAAGTCGAGGTTGATGAGGCCGGGCATGACGATCAGATCGGTGACGCCGCGAACGCCCGCGTGAAGCACATCGTCGGCCATGGCGAAGGCCTGCGCGAAGGTGGTGCGGTCGTTGGCGACGCGGAACAGGTTCTGGTTGGGGATCACGATCAGCGTATGGACGAACTGCTGGAGTTCCTGGATGCCCTTCTCGGCGATGCGCATGCGCCGGTCGCCCTCGAAGGCAAACGGCTTGGTGACGACGCCGACCGTCAGGACACCGGCTTCGCGAACCGCGCGGGCGATCACCGGCGCCGCGCCGGTGCCCGTGCCGCCGCCCATGCCGGCAGTGATGAACACCATGTGGGAGTCGGAGAGGTGCTGCATGATCTCGTCGAGGCTCTCCTCGGCGGCGGCACGGCCGATCTCGGGCTGGGCTCCGGCGCCCTGGCCTTCCGTCACATGCAGACCGAGCTGAACACGGCGTTCGGCTTTCGACCCGGCGAGGGCCTGCGCGTCGGTATTCGCCACCACGAATTCGACGCCTTCCAGCTTGGACGCGATCATGTTGTTGACCGCGTTCCCGCCGGCTCCGCCGACGCCCAAAACCGTAATGCGCGGCCGCAACTCTTGCGGTTCCGGCGCCTTAAGACTGATCGCCATGTTCTACTCTCCTTGGCTTTTTGCGCTTCACTTCGCCATTAGCCCAAGCGAATCACTTCCTTATTGGTTGAATCATCCGATGAGCCCTCCGGTCAATCGTGAGAGCCATCCTTTCGTACTATTTTCCGCATTCTGCGATGCAAGTTCGGGATTGAGCACTTCCGGCGGCATGGTTGCGCCGGCCATCATCAGTCCGATGGCGGTGGCGTAATCAGGTCCTGCCGACGAAGCCGGCAGTCCGGCATGCGGCCGCGGGCGGCCGACACGCACCTGTTTGTTCAGCACACGAGCGGCCAATTCGCGTGCACCGGCAAGCTGGCTGGCGCCGCCGGTGAGCACCAGACGGCGGCCCGCAGCGACGTCGTAGCCGGATTCCCTGAGGCGCTTCTGCACCTCGCCGAAGGTCTCCTCGAGCCGCGCCTGGATAATGCGAGTCAGCATCGATCGAGGAACGCGCAAGTCGGCCTCATCGTTCTCCTCGCCCATCTGAGGCACGGATACGACATCAGCACCGGTCTCCAGATCGCCGAGCGCAGCGCCATACAGCACTTTCGCCCGCTCGGCGGCGGCGAGCGGCGCGGCCAGCATGCGGGCCAAGTCGGACGTAACGGCCAAGCCACCGATCGGCACCACATCGGCATAGACCAGATGGCCTTCCAGGAAGACGGCGATGGAGGTGCAACCACCGCCCATGTCGATGACGGTGGCGCCAAGCTGCTTCTCGTCGTCGGTCAGCACTGCGAGGCCGCTGGCATAGGGCG
>JBJKRM010000384.1:0-5130 GCA_046704685.1 Rhizomicrobium sp. | reverse complement strand
GCCATGAGCTGCGAACACCACTAAACGCCATCATCGGGTTCGCCGAAGTGATCGAACGGGGTTTCTACGGCCCCGTCGGCCATAGAAAGTATACCGAATACGCCCGTGACATCGGTATGGCTGGACGCCATCTGCACGCCAAAGTGGGCGACATTCTCGAATTCGCCGATCTCGAGGCCGGCCGCTATCCCTTGAACGCCGTACGCTTCGACGTCACCGAACTGATTGGTACGTGTGTGAGTGAAAGCGCCGGACGCGCTTTTTCGCGGCGCATCGTCTTGCATATGGTGCCGGCCCTGCCGACCCACACCTTGGCCGATCCAATGGCGGTGCGGCGCATCGTGATGAACCTGTTGTCCAACGCGCTGCTCTACACGCCCGAAGGTGGTCGCGTGCGTGTCACCATCAGCGAGGATGCGGGAGCGGTCTCCATCGCGGTGGCCGACAGCGGTGGTGGTTTCACGCCCAACGAGTGTTCCTCAGCCGGGACGGCGTTCCGACGTTTCGAACGCGTCGGCGTTTCCACCGGAACGGGTTTGGGGCTCGCTATCGTGGTAGCGCTGGCACGCCGCATGGGCGGCGCCCTTCGGCTGCAAAGCGCGCCGGGCGAAGGCACCTCCGCAGAACTTCGCCTGCCAAAGGGCTAATCAGGGCGGCGGCTCCTGACCCGGCGGAGGAGGAGGTGGTGGTGGCGGCAAATCCCGAGCGCGACCACCACGGCCGTGCCGCCAGCGCCGGCCGTGTCCTTCACCAAAACCATGGCCCAGACTGCGAAACGTGGCGGCCCGCTGACGCTCTTCCGGTGTCAAAGTCAGGGCGGCGTCGGACACCACCTTGAGTATCTCGGTTTCAAGAGCAGCATCGGCTGCCTGCATGTGTGTCAGAGCCTTCTCGAAAGCGGCCTTGTCGAAACGGGAGGCGGTGAAGGCATCCATCACAGCGCGGCGTGCCGCCATAGAGTCGGCACGCAGCGCGTCGATGCGTGCACGATGAGCATGGACCAACGCGCGGATCTCGTCACTCTTCTCGGGTGCAACGTGCATCAGAAGACGCGGCGAAAGCGTCTGGTGCATTTGGGCACGTCCAGCACCCGGCCCAGCCGGGATGGGTACGCGGCCACCAAACAACGGTCCATGCACGGCAAAACGCAGCAACGCCATGACGATGACGCCTGCCAGCAACAGATTGATACACAGCGAGATGATCAACGCGACATTTGATCGGCCTGGGTGCGAAGCGGTGTCGCTCATCTCAAAGATCCTTATACAAATCCAGAGCCGGCGTCGTCTCGACAGCCGCAAGAGACTGATCCGACGTAGTGGATGCCGACAGCGTAGAGGTCGGCACCAACGTACCTGCCATCAACCCGATAACAAGAGATAGAGCCAGAAGCGAAGCGGGCTGCCAGACCGGAGCGCCTGGCCACAAGGCGTCACGCCAGCGACGCATCAGACGAATTAATGCGCCCGGTGTGTTCTTTCCGACGATATGGTCGAAATCCGACAGGATGCGCGCTTCCAGAGCGGCCGACACAGGCGTCGTAGGCAAACGCCTTAGCAGATCAGCGGCGAATTCCGCATCATGCCTGTTCTCATCGTTCACCATGTCACGCTCCCTCTCTTAGGTGCGAGAGTTTCATTCGCAATGTCCGCCGTCCACGCGCCAGTAGGGACTCCAATGCTTCAACGCTGATCCCCAGGATCTCCGCCGCCTCCACATTGCCGCGTTCCTGAAAGTGGCAAAGCAGGATGGCGGCCCGCTGACGTTCGGGCAAATCCCACAAGACAGCGTCCACTTCTGCCGAAGCTGCCGCGCTTTCCATCATCTGGTCGGCAGTTGGTGCCTCGTCCGCGACGTTGGCGGCGGTATCGAGGTCGGCCATCGGCCTGCGCCGCAACCGGTCGTAGCACTGGTTCAGCGTCACACGATAAAGCCAAGTCTCGAACTTGGCTTTGCCTGGCTTCCACTTTGCAGCGTGTGTCCAAATCCTTAAGAACGCCTCCTGAACACAATCCTCGGCTTCGGACTGTCCAGCCAGCATCCGGCGCGCCAAAGCCAACATCCCGGGCAAGTGCCGCGCCATCAGGGCCTGCGCCGCAGCGCGGTCCCCCTTGCCCACGCGGGCAACCAGTTCGGCATCCGGATCAATGGTCATACCCGGCATCCAAGCCAGTCACCCTGTAGTCAAACGGTCAGAGTGGCTGTTTCCGTCGGTGCCATGGCACCCGGAATCGGCAAAAATGGCAAGCCGATCGTGCGGCAGAGCGCAGATCCCACCTGAAGGTCACCGGCCGGAGCGGGCTCGTTCAGGATGGCGTAAGCAATGACGCGCTGCAGAGCTGGCGAGTATCGAGCGGCTATCGTACGACCGACTACATGTCCTTCCTGGGTAAGAGGCATCCCGGCAAGTGGCACATAGGTGTCCAGGAGAACGCCCCAGAGGGTGGTCTCAGGTCCACCAGCAAGATAGCCGCTACGCCCATTGAACATGTGTGCACGATCGATGAGAGCGCAAAGGCCCAGGGACTGGGGCAAGGGCTGAGCGACAAAGTCATCGCGTGCCGGCGCGAAGTCTCGGCCCGCGCGCATCACAGCACTCTCGAATTCGATGGTGTCGAGAGCCACCTGTCCGGCCGGAACGAGCGCAAAACTACGCCCGGCGGCCATCAACCTGTCCCACACAATCAATGCATCATCGGGATCACACCAGATCTCGAATCCGACACCGAGCCGGGATAACGACACACCGAGACCGGCCCAGTGCTGACGTCCCTTGCTCAACGGTAGTACATCCGCGTCTAGTCCGGCGACCGCAACCACCCGAGCCGCCAAGGGACCGATCAGGGTAAGCACGCCTTCCGCTTCGCATTCGTCGATCGCCACATCGTAGAGGGACGCGGCACCGCTGAGCCAGCCCATATCTTCCTGTGTCGAAACCAGCATGAAGCTGTCGCGAGTCTCGCGGATCACGGTACCAGTACCGCGCACTGCGCCAGAATCGTTGAGCCACAGAACATTGAGGGCCGCGCCAATGCTCAGCGCCAAAGTATCCCTGGTGAAGCAGTAAGCAACGAATTCACAAGCGCGAACGCCGGATATCCGCACCCGCCAGTGCCAGGAGATGTCAGCCAACACCGCGCCGAAGCGTGCAGCTACGGCCTCCTCCTCAGCACTGCCGTAATACGAGGATAGGGTGAAGCCGGCTCGCGTCTCCCAGGTATTGAATCGGTTGGCTTCAGCAGCCCGGGCATGAAACGGTGTTGCACACAACGTTTCCGTCATGGCTTAGCCTCTCGCATATAGTCTGCAGCGAAACGGGCGGCGATGCGGGCAGCCCTTCCCGATACGGCCGGCACCGGCTCGGCCGCCTCTCCACAAAGAAACAGTCCGCGCAACGGCGTGACGATGCGCTGCCGCCAACTCAACAGCATATGCGCTGGCTCGAACAGATCGCCGGCCTTGGGCGGCACCAGGGCCAACCCGCCGATCAGGGCCGTAATCTCAGGGGCATGATGCTCCAGGGTTCGCAGGACCGACTGCACCAGATGTGTTGAAAACGCCTTCCAGCTCTCAATTGGCGTCACTGGGAGCGGCCGGATCCCGACCGAGAGCAGGATTGGCGGCTCGGAACCAGTTTCGAGCGCGATCACTTCCAGCGCCAGTTCGGACGGCAACTTACCGGCGCGGGCCTCGGCATGGGAGGACACCGCCCCTTCGAACCGCTCGGAGAGAATGAACCTGCCCGACTGCTTGAATGCCATCGGAACGGCATTGAGGGCCAGTATGAGTTTGCCTTCACCGACTTCCGGAGAATTGGACAGTCGGCGCGCAACGGCAAATCCGGCCACACCAGGGGACAGAAGCTTAAGCAACGTGCGGCGGCGGGAAACGCTCGACAGAACGACGACCGCCGGAACGATTTCGCCGGATGAAAGCACCGCACCGGTGACCGTGTCACCTTCAGCGCTGAGGTGCACTACTTCAGAACCGCAACGAACCTCGACACCGGCTGCCTGGGCTGCGGCCATCAAAGCATCCACCAGAGTGGCAGGACCACCACGTGGCACCGCTGCCGCCGCCTGCAAGCCGCACATCTCCTGCGCCGCCTGCCAAGCGAAAACGAGCGCGCTTCCCGCGGTCCATGGCGAAAGTCCTGCGGTAAGAGCATCGAAGGCGAAAGATGCACGTACAGGCTCGGATTCAAAGATGCTCTCAAGCCAGGCCGTCGTCGAGGTCACGCCAAGGCGACGCAGCATGAAGCGGTCGTCCGCTTTCTTCAGGGCACCCTCGTCCCACCATACGGCGCGCATGGCACGGCCAAAGGCCGATATCTCACGGCGCATCACGGTGAAGCGGTCCGCGTCGCGTGCGGAGATCGGAGCGATGGCCCGATGGGCTTCGTGCCGGTCACGATCAAGTTGCATTGGCTTGCCGTCGGAACGCAAGCCGATCAGTGGCATATCGCGGACGGCAAATCGTAAACCCAGATGCGAAAGTTTCAGATCCTTGATCACCTGCGGATCGAGAGCATGGAAGAAGTGCGGCCCCGGTGGCACAGCAAAATCGCCCACGGGCACCCGATTGGCGCAAACACCACCCGGCATCGATTCGGCTTCAAGGACCACGACCCGGGCCCCGGCGAGCGCAAGATAGGTGGCAGTAACGAGGCCACTCGGACTGGCGCCGACAACAAGGACGTCGCTACTCATCGTAGCCTCCCCGCCGAGAGATCGGCGATGACCGCTCGCGCCGCAGCAACGCCGGATGCGCAGGTGGCGAGCGGCCCGAGAGCCGATGACGGCCCTGCGAGATAGAGACCTTCCACCGGCGTGCGCGGCGGCCGGCATTCGGGGAACGGACGAAAGGCCAGCATCTGAGATGCAGACAACTCGCCGCCCTGCAGATCACCCTCGCTGAGCCCCAGCTGGGCCTCAATATCCGGTGGCACGATCAACTCCGCCGCCCGCACCTTTGCAGCAGTGCCCGGCAACATCGCATCCTTGGTGGCCAGGGCGACAGTGCGCAACCGGTTGCGCTTTTCGTGCGTCCAAGCCCCATCGCACGGGCATAGGGGAAACCCGCACCACGATACGGTTAATGTGCCACCGCCCTCAGCAGCCAGAGAACGAT
>JBJKRM010000383.1:0-3208 GCA_046704685.1 Rhizomicrobium sp. | reverse complement strand
GCATCGGACCAGTCGCGCTTGCCGACATCGAGCCACAGCGTGCCGGCATTATCGGACATGTCGCCGGCCTTCTCGCCGGTCAGACACAGGCGGACATAATCCTTCGGCAACAACACCGTCTTCACTTTGGCGAAGACGTCCGGCTCGTGATTCTTGACCCAAAGAAGCTTGGGCGCCGTGAACCCGGGCATCGCCAGATTGCCGGTGATTTGGCGCGAGCGCGGCTCGAGCTTTTCGAGTTCGGCACATTCGGCTTCGGAACGGCCGTCATTCCATAGGATGGCCGGGCGCAGAGGCTTGTCGGACGCGTCCAGCAGGGTGGCGCCATGCATCTGGCCGGAAAGACCGATGCCCTTCACCGCCTGCCGCTCCTTGGCGGGCAGTGCCTTGACGGCTTCGACGGTCGCCTTCCACCAGGACTGCGGATTCTGTTCGGACCATAGCGGATGCGGGCGCTCGACGGTTAACGGCGCAGACCCCTGCGCGACAAGCTTGCCGTCGCCGTCCATCAGGACGGCCTTCACGCTGGACGTGCCTACGTCAATCCCGAGATACATCGTTCCTGCCGCTCCCCCGTTCTGGCCTTGATTGGCCTGTTGTTTAACGCCACTTGCACAAAATTGGTAGCGTTATCATACACCCGACGAGTGCGAATCCAACAGCAAAATCCGTACTCTTCAGAAGGAATTATCCTACATATTATACAAACCGCGGCCGCGAACAATCAGTCCAGCAAATTCTCGAAGTTCGCATAGGCCTGAAGCATCGCCTCGCGGAATTTCGAGGTCTCCACCAGATCCGCGGGAAAGACTTCACGCAGAGCGAGAAACCGCGGCAGGTCGGCCTCGGCCTGGCCGGTACAGGCCTTGCCGATGGCGGTCAGCTTGTCATTGAGGGGGTCTGCCAAGGCCACCCCGGCTTTGGCCTCGCGCGCGACAAAGCGCATCCAGGCGCCCAGGCCGATAGTGAAGCGGCGGATATTGCGCCCCCCCGCTAGCGCGTTGGTCAGCGAGCCGACAATGCGGTAGGGCAGTTTCTGTGACCCATCGGAGGCGATCTGGATCAGCTTGTGGGTCAATGCCGGGTTGCGAAACCGGTCGAGCAAATCGCTGATATAGGCACCGAAGTTGAGGCCAGGCGTCTTGCGCAGCGACGGCACGATGTCTTCGCGCATCATCATCTCGACCGTATGGCTGAGCTTGGTGTCCGCCATCGCCTCGCCCACCGAACTGCGGCCACGCATCAGGCCGGCATAGGCAAGCGTCGAATGCGCGCCGTTGAGAAGGCGCAGCTTGGCAAACTCGTAGGCCGCGACATCCTTGGTGAGCTCGACACCGACACTGGCCAGATCCGGCGCATCGGCACCAAGGATGTCTTCCACCACCCACTGCAGGAAGGCTTCGCGCTGCACCGGCGCCTCGTCGCGCAAGCCCACGTCCCGCTCGATGCGGTCCTTCAACTCGTCGGTGGCCGCCGGCGTGATGGAATCCACCATGGTGGAGGGAAAGCGCACATTGTCGGCGATCCAGGCCGTGAGGTCGCGGTCGCCACGCGCCTCGGCATATTTCAGCACCGCCCCGTGCAATTTGTGCCCATTCATCACCATATTGTCGCAACTGACCGGGATGAAGGGGACCATCTTGGCAGCCTTGCGGCGTGCCAGCCCCTCGGTGATCCAGCCCACCAGCGTGTTCGGTGTCGTGGGATGTTCGAGGTCGGCCTTCATTGCCGGATTGTCGAGGTCAACCTCGCCGGCACCGTTCAAATAATAGCCTTTCTCGGTCACCGTCGAGGTGACGAGCCGGACGTTGGGATCGAGCAAGCGGGCGAAGATCTTGTCCGCTTGGCCGTGCGCCTTGAGATATTCGATGTGTGATCCGACGACCCGGTAGCGGATTTCGGCGTCCAGTTCGGCCACCACATAGAGATGGTCCTGGAGCACCGCCTCGCCGGCCAAGCCGCTCGGCAGCAATTCGGCGCCGCAGATCGCCCACCGTGGATCCTTCGGCAGCAGGGAATCGAAATAGCAGGCCTGATGGCCGCGATGGAACGCGCCGGGTCCGAAATGGACGATCCCCACCGCGGTCTTGCTGCGATCGTATTTGGGCAGCACGACGCCGGACTTGGCGGCGGTGAGCGTCTTGGAGCCAAGACGAGGGGCGGAGGCGGGTTTGGCGGGTGCGTTCATGAGGCGGTTTCTTACACCAAGCTACGGCTCAGGAGCCATGAAAAAGGCAATCAGAATGGTGACACGAAGCCGTTCTTCACAGGTCCGATCCTGCCCGCGCAGTCAGTGCCGTCGAGCCACCGCTGTTCAAGCAATAGTGATGGCAGACGGCTTGCCGACCGGCGGATCCCCAAAAGACACGCCCAGCGGCGTTCCGGCAACAGCGTCCCTGGTGGCAGCCGGACGCTCCACAATGAAAGAGCGGTGCACCTTGCGATGCACCGCCAATGCCAACTGGTACGAGGTCCTTCGCCATCCCTCCGGGGTTGGAGGGATGGCGAAGCAGGGAGGATCAGAGATTGCCGCGGACGCCGAACAGGAACAGCGAACCACCGTTGTACGAGTAGTTCATCAGGTTCGGGTACATCTTATACGAACGTCCGTTGAGCGCATGGAACAGGTTCTGGACGTCGAACGTGACTTCCGGATCGGTCGGAAGCGCCCCGAAGAACTTCGAAAGCTTGACGCTCGACGACAGGTCGACCTGCGCGTAGTCCAGCGAACGCTCCTGGGTGAAGTACGGGAATCCCCAGATGATGCCGTAGACGTTCGAGTTGGTGATCGTGCCGCGCTGATAGGCGTAGGACACTTTCACCATCACGCCGTCGTTCTCGTAATAGCCGGTCAGGTTCATTGTCATCGGCGAGACGTTGAGCACGACCGAGGGAGCCGCGCTGTTGGGTGTGGTCTTGGTCGAGATGAACGTGGCGTTGGCCGTGAAGCCGAAGCCCTGAAGCCCGTAATCGGCGAGCATGAAGTCGAGCGGTTGCACCCAGTTGAGCTCGATGCCCTTGATGGTCTCGAGGCCCGTGGCATTGCGTGCCTGGGTGACATAGATGTTGACGCAATCGGCCGTATTCGCCGATCCGAGAGCGGCGTCCCAGCAACCACCGGCGATCGCCTTATTCATGATGTTGCCATACTGGGAAGAGCCCAGAGCAAATTTGGCAAGCGTGTAACCAAACTGCGACACCCACGGGA
>JBJKRM010000382.1:0-3827 GCA_046704685.1 Rhizomicrobium sp. | reverse complement strand
CCGCTTCGCCACCGGAATCTACATGATCTGGTTTCCCGTGAAGTCGGCGGCCGAGGCCGATGGCTTCTGCGGCGAAGTGCTGGCGTCGGGTCCCGCCAAGGTGGTGCGACTCGATGTCGTCAAGCGTGGCGTCGCGGACGGACGTCTGTCCACCGCTGGTCTCCTGGTGGTTAATCCGCCCTGGCCGTTCGAGCAGGAGATGCGCGCAGCCCTGTCGGTGATGCTGCCGTTGATGGAGGCCACGGTCCGTTTCGACCGCTTGGCGGGAGAACCTTGATAGCGTAACCACGCCTGTTATGGTCTGACATAAGCGTCTGCGCTGTCCAGGAGGGGCCACGCGTGACAATTCTTCCGGTCGTCGTGGCCGTCCTTTTGCTTGTTGTGATGATCGCCTGGGGCAAGGTGCAGCCCTTCGTGGCGTTCATCATCGCGTCGCTGATCGGCGCCATCATGCTCGGCATGCCGCTCGACAAGATCCCCGGATCGATCGAGCACGGCATCGGTGATCTGCTCGGGTCGCTGGCGGCGATCATCATCCTGGGTGCCATGTACGGCAAGCTGATCGCCGATTCCGGCGCCGCCCAGCGCATCGCCACCACGCTGGTGCGCGCCTTCGGCACGCATCGCATCGGGCTGGCCACCGCCTTCACCGGATTCATCGTCGGCCTGCCGCTGTTCTACAATGTCGGCTTCGTCATCCTGGTGCCGCTGATCTTCTCGATCACCACCGAGTCGAAGCTGCCGCCGGTCTATCTCGCCATTCCGCTCCTGGCCGGCCTGTCGATCGACCACGGCTTCCTGCCGCCGCATCCCTCGCCGGCGGCGATCGTCAGCCAGTTTCATGCCGATCTCGGCCTGACGCTGCTTTACGGCATCATTGTCGGCATTCCCACCATCCTGATCTGCGGCCCGCTGTTCGCCCAGACGGTCAAGCATATCGAGGCGGCGCCGTCGCCGCTGTTCACGCCCAAGAAGCTGCAGGAGCATGAGCTGCCCGGCACCGTCGTCAGCTTCTTCTGCGCCCTTTTGCCGGTGGCCGGCATCGCCATCGCCACCGGCGTCAAATTCCTGCCGTCGCTGCCGCAGTCGTGGATGCCGGCGATCTCGTTCGCCAGTGACGGCACGGTGGTGATGCTGTTCTCCCTCGTCGTGGCGACCATCCTGTTGGGTCTCCGCCGCGGCATGAATCTGTCGCTGCTGATGGACAGTTATGGCCTGGCGGTGAAGGACATCGCGGTGATCCTCCTCATTGTGGCGGGCGCCGGCGCCTTGAAGCAGGTGTTCCTCGATTCCGGCGCCGATGCCGTGATCGGCCGCGATCTGCAGTCCCTGCCGGTGCATCCGCTGATCCTGGGCTGGTTCATCGCCATGATCATCCGCATCTGCCTGGGCTCGGCGACGGCCGCCGGCCTGACGGCGGCGGGGCTGGTCTACCCCATCGTCAAGAGTTCCGGCGTCAACCCCAATCTGATGGTGTTGGCCATCGGCGCCGGCTCGATGATGTGCAGCCATGTCAACGATTCCGGCTTCTGGCTGTTCAAGGAGTATTTCAACGTCTCCTTGAAGGACACCTTCCGCTCCTGGACCCTGATGGAGACGCTGGTCGGCATCTGCGGCATCATCTTCGTGATGATGCTGAACGCTGTCGTTTAAATTCGGGGACAGCTTACCCATAACACCAATTTCGCCCGTCGCGGACGACACGCTTGCCCGGTGCCGCCGCTTGCCCGCATCATGGCGCCGCCAATCCAGGGATTCCGCCATGCCGGCCTTCTTCCCCCGTTGCTGCCATGCCGTCTTTGCCGTTGTGCTGCTGGCCGTGGCCGGCCATGCGGCGGACGCCGCGCCCCCGGCGCCCGATTATGCCCAGGACGCGGCCTGGGCGGCGCTGCCGGGGCATCCCGGACTGGCCGGCGATGTACCGTCCGGCGTGGCCAAGACCGTGCCCGGCGATGTCGCGGTCTTCTTCATCCATCCGACCACAGACTATTCCCTGGTGATCGGCAATGCGCCGTTCGATGCCGGCGGGGCGATGCGCAAGCGCCTCGATGCCGTGCTGGAATTCCAGACCAGCGTCTTCAACGCCTGCTGCGAGGTCTATGCGCCGCGCTACCGTCAGGCGTCCTTGCGCGCCATCACCGCCAATACGCCGGAGGCTTATGCCGCCGACGACATCGCCTATGGCGACATCGCGCGCGCCTTCGATGTCTTCCTTGCGCGCATCGGCGATGCGCCTTTCATCATCGCTAGCCACAGCCAGGGCTCGATCCATGCCGTGCGCCTGCTCGAGGAGAAGATCATCGGCACGCCGCTGCAGAAGCGCCTCATTGCCGCCTATCCGATCGGCACCGCCTTGCCGCGCGCGGTGGAACAGCTCGGCCTTCCCATCTGCCGCAGCCCCGACGAAACCGGCTGCGTCGTCACCGGGAACAGCGTCGCCACCGGGCATGACGATCTGCGCCGCCGCAACAAGGCGGTGATCTGGTGGGACCACCATTATCAGCCGATCGCCGGGCGTCCGCTCACTTGCGTCAATCCGCTGAACTGGCGGCTCGACGGCACCGCCCCGGCGGCCGACAATCTCGGCGGCATCTACAGCGACGGTCCCGGCAAGCCGATGCCGGCGCCGGTTCCGGGCGTCACCGGGGCGGCCTGCGAGAACGGCCTTCTGGGCGTCGATGTGATCCCCAGCCAGAAGGATCACTATACCGACATCCTCACGCGGATCGGCATCTATCACGTCTTCGACTACGGTTTGTTCTATATGAACATCCGCGCCAATCTCGCCGCGCGCATCGCGGCGTGGCACCGGCTCAGGCACAATTGATCGCCGCTCGAACAAGGTGAATTCGGGGACCGGATCGCCCTTGGCGGGCCGGCGTCCGCACACGGATAATTGTGTTCCTGCCGCCGAATGCCCTATCCGGTCTGCTCCGCTTGTGCAGCCTCGGCCGCTTTGCGGGCATACTCCGCATCGGTCTCGGCGAAGATGATATCGTACCGCCGTATCAGCTCGGCGCGCGGGTCGTCATAGTAGGGACGGTAGTAATCGGGCGGCGGATTCTGGATTTCGTCGCAGCGGTCCATCAGCCATGTGAAGGATTTGGTGAGGCGCAGCAGGTCTTGGCACCGGCGGAGTTGGCGTTGCAGCGGCTGGCGCCGCCGCTTGGGCGACCGCTCCTGAGCCTCAAGGGCATCTTCGATGGCTTGGCACAGCGGCACCAGCAAGGCGTCGGATTGCGGGGTTCTGATCGGGGGACCGGCACTGATTGACATAGTTGTCTCCTTGGCTGAACCAACGCCGCGGTGCGTGGCGTTTCCTCGCCCCGGTCGTTGGCCATCCGTGAGATGGGAATTTGTTCTCGATAGTTCAAGGGGCGAGGCCACCCCTGCGACGATGGAATGCCGGAGCCCAGTAGATTCAAATCCTTCGCCGTCCGCCCTGTCGCAGGCAGCGACGGCACTTCAGGCGCATTCGCGATCTTCCGCGACTCTCGGGCCTCCGCACGATGACTGTTGTGCGCCAGAAGCGGACAAAGAAGGCGGAACGGGGCGCACGCAGTCAATGGTCAGCTCGGCACGTTCCGGACCATCGCTCTTCATAGCTTCCGGAAACAGAAATCAAGTGCATCTTGAAAGACAAGTTCCGACGATCAACGATTGCTACAGTAATTTGACCGGGCTTGTGCCAAATGGCGATCACGCCCGCAGGCGTATCCTCGACGATGTCGTAGGGGTTGGGCCGCGAAGTGAAATCGCCGGAATACACAAGCAGCTTATGCCCTTCGATGCTGACCGGCCCCTCAAGCAAGTGGGCAGGATCAGGG
>JBJKRM010000381.1:0-3233 GCA_046704685.1 Rhizomicrobium sp. | reverse complement strand
GCGACCGCTCTGGCGGTTACCACCAGCGGCACGGGTCGCGTGTGCTTCTTCGCGCCGCCCGCGAAAAAGACGAAATAGATCGCCAAAAAGATCAATAGGAGGACGACGGCGCCCGCGATGAAACGCGTGCGCGGGGCCAAACGGCTGATCTGTCGGGGCACATCTTGAATGCGCGTCGGCAGGGCCTCGAAAGCCTCGGGAAATCTCATATTCATGGCTTAGCCCCTGCCAACGCCGAAGGGAAAGGCCTTGATCCGTATCGGGTTGCCGTTTGGTAACCGGTAGCAGTTGGTAGGCGCAAGGTCCTACGGATTTGCCGCATGTCGCACCGCCGTCGTGCTCCGAGAGGTCTGCAACGGTCATTTTGACGCGTCCGGCCCGTTGTCAAGCGGTGCCGTCTCGTTAATAAGGTTGGATGCGCCGCCGCTTTCTGGCGGCGTTCCGATGTTTGGGGGAAGCGGGCATGTGGGGTAAGAAGCACAAGAAACTGGCGGTGGCGCTGACTTGTGCAGATTGGCGTCTGCACCAGCACAAGGTGGACATGAATGCCCGCCTCGCCAAGTTGCTGGGCGTCGACGGCATCGATCTGATTGCCGTTCCCGGTCCTGACGGCCTCATCAAATCCGGACGCGAGAGCGAATGGCAGACCGCCGTATCGCAGATCAAGCTGTTGATCGGGGCTCATGCCCCCGGCGTCTTGGTTGTCCTGGCGCACCAGCGCTGCGCCGGCCATCCCGTGACGGATGCCGAGCATGATGCCGACGCAGCGGCAGCGGCCAAGGCGCTGAAGGCGGAGACCGGCTTTACCGGGCCGGTCAAGGCGATCATTGCGGTTTACCACTCCGACACCGCCTGGGACCTCAAGCCCCTCACGGAGTTTTGACCACCAGTTGCCCCCCGAGGGGCGCGCCGCTATAAGCCGCCCCGCATGAACATCCGAAATATCGCGATCATCGCGCACGTCGACCACGGCAAGACGACCTTGGTCGACCAGTTGCTGAAGCAATCCGGCTCGGTTCGCGAGAACCAGCACATGGAGGAGCGCGCGCTCGATTCCAACGATCTGGAGCGCGAGCGCGGCATCACCATCCTCGCCAAATGCACCAGCGTCGAATGGGGCGATACGCGCATCAACATCGTGGACACGCCCGGCCATGCCGATTTCGGCGGCGAAGTGGAGCGTATTCTGTCGATGGTTGACGGCGTGGTCCTTCTGGTCGACGCGGCGGAATCGGTCATGCCGCAGACCAAGTTCGTCCTCTCCAAGGCCCTGAAGCTGGGGCTGAAGCCGATCGTCGTGATCAACAAGATCGACCGTCAGGATGCGCAGCCGAAGGAGACCTTGGAGTCGATCTTTGATCTCTTCCTGGCGCTCGAGGCCAATGACGATCAGCTTGATTTCCATGTCCTTTACGCGTCCGGCCGGCAGGGTTGGGCGGTTGCCGACCTGGGTGATGTGCACAAAGACCTGTCGCCATTGTTTGCCCGAATTGTCGCAGACGTTCCCAAGCCCAAACCCATTGCAAAAGCCGGAGATGCCTTCCCCTTCACCATGCTTGTGACAACACTGGAGGCCGATCCCTATCTCGGCCGCGTGCTCACGGGGCGTATTGAGACCGGCGCGATCACGGTCAACCGGCAGATCAAGGCCCTCAATCGTGACGGGACTGTCGTCGAACGGGCGCGTGCAACGAAATTGCTGGCCTTCCGGGGTCTCGCCCGGGTTCCGGTCGAGCGGGCCGAGGCGGGCGACATTGTCGCCATTGCCGGGCTGCAGACCGCAACCGTGGCCGACACGCTGTGCGACGTGACGGTGGAGCAGGCCATTCACGCCAACCCGATCGATCCGCCGACCCTGGCAATGACGCTATCCGTCAACGATTCGCCGCTGGCGGGCCGTGAGGGCGACAAGGTGCAGAGCCGCGTCATCCGCGACCGGCTGCTGCGCGAGGCCGAGGGCAATGTTGCCATCCGTATCCGCGAGACCGGCGAAAGCACCTATGAGGTGGCGGGACGCGGCGAATTGCAGCTCGGCGTGCTGGTGGAAACCATGCGCCGGGAAGGCTTCGAGTTGTCGATCAGCCGGCCGCGCGTGCTCTATCAGACGGATTCTGAAACCGGCGAGCGGCTGGAGCCGATCGAGGAAGTCACCGTCGATGTGGACGATCCTTACACCGGCGTCGTCATCGAGAAGATATCCAACCGCAAGGGCGAGCTTTCCGACATGCGCCCGACCGGTGCCGGCAAGACGCGGCTGACCTTCCTGGCGCCGTCACGCGGCCTGATCGGCTACCACGGCGAATTCCTCACCGACACCCGCGGCACCGGGGTGATGAATCGCATGTTTCATTCCTATGCGCCCTACAAGGGCGCGGTGGCGGGGCGCACCAATGGCGTCCTGATCTCCAACGGCCAGGGCGAAGCGGTGGCTTATGCGCTGTGGTATCTGGAAGAGCGCGGCAAGCTGTTCGTGGTGCCCGGCACCAAGATTTATGAGGGCATGATCGTCGGCCAGCACGCCAAGGACAACGACCTCATCGTCAATCCCCTGCGCGCCAAGCAGCTCACCAACATCCGCACCACCTCGAAGGACGAGGCGGTTCGCCTGACGCCGATCGTGCCGATGACCCTGGAACAGGCCATCGCTTACATCGAGGACGACGAACTGGTCGAGGTGACGCCGCACTCGATCCGCCTCAGGAAGCGCGAACGCGATCCCAACGAGCGCAAGCGCCAGATGCGGGCGGAGCAGGACGCGGGCTGACGGGCTGGACGCAGCATCCGCCAGCCCAGCCTCACCACAGACACAATCAGGTTTCCAGCGATTTTGTCTCCGTGAACCGGATCCGGTTACCGAAGGGATCAATCACGTTCACGGCCCGGCCCCAGGGATGATCATCAATGCCGGGTCTGAGGAAAGGGTAGTTCTTGGCCGCCAGTTCGCGGTGGAACGCGTCCACACCGGTCAACGGGATCGCGATCAACGTTCCCGGCGAGCCGTCGCCATGATGCTGGCTCAGATGGAATTCCAGCGGTCCGCGGACGACGCTGGCATAAACCGGCGCCATTTCGTCGAAGCGGTGTTCCCAATTCCAGGTGAAGCCGAGATAACCGCAGTAAAACTCCTTGGCTTTGCCGACATCGAAGATGCGGATCACCGGAATGGTCTGCAGGAAGCGGATGGTGCCGGCTTCGTTCGGCGTCGCCGTCGACCCGATTCTTGCGGCCAGGAT
>JBJKRM010000380.1:0-3785 GCA_046704685.1 Rhizomicrobium sp. | reverse complement strand
GATGGACGATGCCATCAAGGCGCGCCACCACACCCCGCCAGCCCTTGAACCAACCGGGCGGAAAGTTCTCGATCAGATCGGCGAAGATCGCGGTGCGGCTGGCGCTATGCAGAAAAACGACCTCCGTCATGAGGATGTTGCCGTGCACAGCGACCTGCCCAATGCTGTCGCTCCAGGCCGGCTCCGGCCGGTCACCCAGCACCGCGTCGAACGCCAGATCACGCCGGCGCTTCGCCAACCCCGGTGACGCATAGAGCCTGGCGGCGGGATACGCCTTCTTCCATTCGCCTAACCAGAAGTGATGCAGCAGGTTGGGCGACACCAGATGCGCCACGGCACCCAAGACATCGAGTTCGGCGCGCAAAGCGTCATCGAGCGGAATGGGCGACCAGACGAACAAGCGTCCATCCTTCTGCCGGATGACCGCCATGCGCGTGGGATAAGCAAAGCCGTAGAAGGACACCACCGGTCCTTCCGCGGTCCAGATCTCCGGTCCGAATTCGCGAAGCATGACGCGAACCATAAACCCCGTCCTCACGGAATTCACCACGCTTTCATGACGATCCGGTCAGCAACACAGAGACACAAGAGGGCGCAACAGATGCCGGGAGAATTGCCGACGCGCGCCGCTATGGAATGCAGCGGGCATCTGGGGTCTAATTGGTCGAATCGACCATGGGTGCCGAGATGGCCCACATTGTCTGCATCGACGACAAACAGGACATCCTGGATGTCACCAAGCTCTGTCTGGAACTGGTCGGGGGCTATCAAGTCTCGATTTTCAGGGACGGCCGGACGGCCTTGCAGGCGCTGCCCACGCTGAAACCGGATCTGATCCTGCTGGACAGCGTCATGCCCGGCCTCAGCGGCCGCGAAACCTTCCTGGCACTGCGGCAATTGCCTGCCCTGCAAACAACGCCGGTTGTGTTCATGACCGCGCGATCAAGGCCCGAAGAGTTGAAGGAATTCATCGATCTGGGGGCGGCCGGAACCGTCGCCAAACCCTTCGAACCCGACGAACTTGTCAACGAAATCAACAAGGTGCTGAACGCTTTCACCCAAAATCAACCGTCCCCGGACAGCCCAACCGGATCGTAAACTGCTTGCATTAGGCTGATGACCGGCCGCCTTCGGGCGGCGTGAGTTGCAGGTGCGCCGTGGCTTCCATCGAAAAAGCCGTGCTGGCAAAAATGATGGCTCCCCTGAGGGAGCGCTATCTCAAGAATCTGTCGTCGTCCTGCGACGATCTGACGGGCATGCTCGGCCGCCTGCGGGATGGCCATATGTCGCCTGCCCTGGTGGAGAACCTCACCCTTCTGGCCCATAGCCTAGCCGGGTCCGGCGGCACTTATGGTTTTCCGGAAGTCAGCAAGAGGGCATTGGCCCTCGAAGACAGCTTGAATCCGGAGGTGGTTGACCGCGACGAGGTCATCAACAAGCTGCAAGAATTGACCGAAGCCTGTGGACGGCTTCTGAACCGGCCATTGAAGGTATCATTGCAGGAGTTCGCAAACCTTCAGCCGGAGCAGCCACCGCCAACGGCGACCATTCTGGTGGTCGATGACAATCCCGACATCCGCCAACTCTTCGCCACCCTGCTGGGCAGCAGCGCAAAAATCGTCAGTGCCCGGTCGGCCAGCGAAGCCTTCGCCGTCATGGCGAAATCGCGACCCGATCTGATGCTGCTGGACGACATGATGCCCGGCACGTCCGGCACGGCGATGCTCAAGGAATTGCGCTTCAACCCGGCATTCCGCGACATCCCGGTGATCATGGTCACCGCCAACCGCAATGCCGAAGCGATTTCCCGCATGCTGGGCTCCAATGTCCTGGATCTGATCATCAAGCCATTCCAGCCGCAGCAGGCTGCGGAGCGAATCAAAGAACACCTGAACCGGTTGCGGACCTCCGTTCTGATCGTCGACGACGACAGCAACACGCGGGCGCTGTTGTTGAGCGTGTTCGCGGCCGCTGGCGTCCATGCGCGGGTGGCGGAGAATGGAGCCGAGGCCCTGGCACTGATGCAACAGGCGCCGCCGGACGGCGTGTTGCTCGACTACATGATGCCGGGAATGAACGGGGCGGCTGTCCTGGAAGCCATGAAGGAAGACCCGGCCCTCGCCGATATTCCGGTGATCTTCCTGACGGCGAAGAACGATGTCGACAACGTGCTGCGCGTCCTGAAGCTCGGGGCCGTGGACTACATCGTCAAACCCGTATCGCCGGAGGAGGTGTTGAAGCGCTGCCTTCACCTGCCCAAAAGAGCAAAGGCCCGAGCCGGCATGGCGGCGAACCTGCCCCCCATCCTTCCTTCATCCTAATTCCCTACACCAGCTCGGCGATCTGCACCGCGTTGAGAGCGGCGCCCTTCAACAGCTGGTCGGCGGCCACCAGCATCGAGATCGAATGGCCACTGGGGTCAGAGGTATCCTTGCGGATGCGGCCAACCAGGCAGTTGTCCTGGCCCGAGGCATCCACCGGCATCGGGAAGTAGTTCTTCGCCCGGTCATCGACCAGCCGCACCCCCGGCGCATCGGACAGCAGATCGCGCACCTCGGCTTCGGTGATCGAGTTCTCGCATTCGAAGGTGATGGCCTCGGTGTGGGCGCGTAACTCCGGCACGCGCACGCAGGTGACGCCGACCGCGATCCGATCGTCCTCGAAGATCTTCTTGGTCTCCTGGATGACCTTGGTCTCCTCGCCATTGTAGCCGGTGTCGGGATCGATGGCGGTGTTGTGGCTGAACAGGTTGAAGGCATAGGGGTGCGGCATCACCTTCTGCTGGAACGGCTTGCCGTCAAGATGGGCCTTGGTGGCATCCACCAGCTCGGCCATCGCCGCAGCGCCGGCGCCCGACGCAGCCTGATAGGTGGCCAGGATCAGCCGCTTGATGCGGTTGCGGCGGTGGATCGGCCACAGCGGCACCAGGGCAGTGATGGCGGCGCAGTTGGGATTGGCGATGATGCCCTTGTGATCCTTGACGCGGCGCTTGTTGATTTCGGGAATCACCAGCGGCACGTCGGGGTCCATGCGGAACGCGGAGGAGTTGTCGACCACCACGGCGCCAGCCTTGACGGCGATAGGGGCGAACTTCCTGGAGATGGTGGCACCGGCCGAGAACAGTGCGAGGTCGACGCCTGCAAAGGAGCGTTCGGTGAGTTCCTCGATTGGAACTGGCGCACCGCGGAAGGTCATGGTCTTGCCGACGGAGCGGGCGCTGGCGAGCGGCTTCAGCGTGCCGACCGGGAAATTGCGCCGCTCGATGCAGCCGACGAATTCGGCGCCGACCGCGCCGGTGGCGCCGACAATGGCGACGGTGGGATTGGCTTTCATGTCTTCCTCCTGGTGGCCGTTTCAGCAGCCTTGGGCGCGGGTATGAAAAAAGCCCCGGACCTTGCGGCGGGGCTTCGGTTTCGTTGCGTCTGACCTTGCTATCGGCGCGCGCGAACCAAAGCCCCGCTGGGCTTCGTCGTCTTCGTCGTGCGCTTGAGCATGGTGGTCATCACGGGCGCAGCTATATTGTTGCGCGAGGCAGCCGTCAACGGACTGATTGACACAATGGGGAGCGCCCGAGGGTATTAACCGGGATTCCGCCCCAGGAAATCGAGTATAGCCCGGGCGGCCCGCAAGGACGGTTCGCCACCGCCCTGCCCCATGCGCTTCATGGCCTCATCGAGGTCACCGACCTGACGGGCGGCGGCGGTTTTGTCGGCGAGCAGCGGCAGGACGGCACCGGCCAGCAGCTCGGGACGGCACTTGTCCTGGATGAATTCGGGCACCGCCGG
>JBJKRM010000379.1:0-5155 GCA_046704685.1 Rhizomicrobium sp. | reverse complement strand
TCTGTGGGGGAGCGGCCAGCAGCGCGATGCCGGTTCCGCCGGGCATCTGGACCGGGACCTTGCCGAAAAAGAACGTTCCGCTGTCGCTGCCGAATGCGGCACTCCAAAACCGACCGCTGCGGACGGCGGCACCAACCGACAGAGGGATGACGTCCGAACCGGCCCACCATCTATTGTGATCGGTGATCCAGTGCCGAAGCAGCGTCGCCGTGGTGACAATGACCACAGTGTCGCCGTCACGGTAGGAAAGCCCGTCAAGGACACCAAACCCGATGTCGCGTTCGAACCAATCGACGTTGCTCTTGCCATCGGCGGGAAAGCCGGGGGCATGCCAGGGAGGGATGATGGCTTTCAGGCGACGTGCAAGGTCGACCCGCGCGTGCTTCAAGCGCGGATCGGAGACATCCGTTGCCGGATGGGCCTTGAATGCGGCGATGTAGCGGTTGCGGGCCGCGCGATAGGCGGCGGTCGGACCGGCGGGAAAAGCCGCGCCGCTGACAGAGAAAAGGAAGAAAAAACAAAGAAATAGTGGGCTAATCCGGATGTTCTTCCACACGCTTGGTGCGCGCTTTTCCGCGCTTGGGCCGGGCTTTTTCGTCGCCCAGCGAACAAACCCGCGTGAAACATCCCCCTAAAACGGGCTGGCCGCGACAACCCGATCCTGAATCAGGAGGCTGCCGCGGCCTTTGCCTTCGTCATCGGTTTCTCCCGAAGGGATCAACCGTGAACTCCGCGTTTGTCGCGCGGTGAACGTCGATAAGGCTATTTCTTCGCCTTCTTCTTCGACGCCTTCTTCACCTTCTTCTTCGCGACTTTCTTGGCTTTCTTCTTTGCAACTTTTGGCATGAGAAGTGACTCCTCTTACGTGTCGTCCGGGTTGGGCGACTCATGCCGCCCCCCAAAACGCCAACAATATGAGTGGGTTGCGATCAAGAATGCAAGCCTGCCCTGTGGGGCGCCAATTGGCCGCTGCGACTGAAGTCCAGAAAAGGCCCAATTTACCTATATTAAATGCACTTCATCCGTGCCCGGACGAACCTCGGAGAATTTGCCACCGGACGGGCTCGCGTGCTTGCAAATGTACGAATCACCCCTCGTCGGGAAGTCCGAGTCGACTCTTCACGAGGGCGTTGACGGTCGCCGGGTTGGCCTTTCCACCCGTCGCCTTCATCACCTGACCGACGAACCAACCGGCCATCGCCGGCTTCGCTTTCGCTGCCGCCGCCTTGTCGGGGTTCGCAGCGATCACACTGTCGACCGCTTTCTCGATCGCGCCGGTGTCCGTCACCTGCTTGAGACCTTTGCTCTCGACAATCGCGCGCGGATCACCGCCTTCGTTCCAAACGATGTCGAGGACGTCCTTGGCGATCTTCCCCGAGATGATGTTCTCGCCCACCATCTTGATGATGTCGCTGTTGGCCTTGGCTGAGACCGGGCCTTCGCTGATCGCAAGCCCCGCCTTGTTCAATCGGCCAAAATACTCATTGTTCAACCAGTTAGCGGCCGCTTTTGTATCAACGCCCTGCTCCAGCATGGCCTCGAAATAATCGGCTGTCTCCTTCTCGGCGACCAGCACCAGGGCATCGTAAGCGGATAGCCCCATCGCCATGAAGCGGTTCTTCTTCTCGTCGGGCAACTCGGGCAGCCCCGAGGCGATCGCATCGACCCAGGCCTGATCCAACTGCAGCGGCAGAAGGTCGGGATCGGGGAAATACCTATAGTCGTGCGCCTCTTCCTTGGAGCGCATCGGGCGCGTCTCGCCGAGTTTGGTGTCGAACAGCAATGTTTCCTGATCGATCCGCCCGCCGGATTCCAGAACGTCGATCTGCCGCCGCGCCTCGAACTCGATCGCCTGAACGATGAAGCGCATCGAGTTCATGTTCTTGATTTCACAACGAGTATTGAACGGCATGCCGGGTTTGCGCACCGACACGTTGACGTCGGCGCGCATGGAGCCCTCCTCCATGTTGCCGTCGCAGGTGCCCAAATAACGGACAATCGCCCGCAGCTTCTTGAGGAACGCCGCGGCCTCCTCGCTGGAACGCATATCGGGCCTGGTGACGATCTCCATCAGAGCGATGCCGGCCCGGTTCAGATCCACGAAAGAATGATCGGGATGCTGGTCGTGGATCGATTTGCCGGCGTCCTGTTCCAGATGCAGCCGCTCGATGCCGACGCGCGCCACCTCGCCTCCGGGCAGATCGATCAGCACCTCGCCTTCACCGACGATCGGATTTTTGTACTGCGAGATCTGATAACCCGCGGGAAGATCGGCATAAAAATAGTTCTTACGGTCGAACACGCTATTGAGATTGATCTGCGCCTTGAGGCCCAGACCGGTGCGCACCGCCTGCTCGACGCAGAATTTGTTGATGACCGGCAGCATGCCCGGCATCGCCGCATCGACAAAGCTCACCTGGCTGTTGGGATCGGCACCGAACTGGGTGGCCGCGCCGGAAAACAGCTTGGCCTTCGACAGCACCTGACAGTGCACTTCAAGGCCCACCACCACTTCCCACGCGCCGGTGGAACCCTGGATCAACTTTGCCATCAGGCTCTCCACCAGTTCTGCGGCTTGGCTTTGAAGTCGGCGGCCAGCTCCAAGGCCCGGCCGGCGCGAAAAAGCGTTGCCTCGTCAAATGCTTTGCCGATCAGCTGCAATCCGAGCGGCAGACCGGCGTCGTTCAGCCCGGCGGGAACGACCAAGCTCGGCAGCCCCGCAAGGTTCACCGTCACGGTGAACACGTCATAAAGGTACATGGTCACCGGATCGGAGATCTTGTCGCCGATGCCAAACGCTGGCCCTGGCGTCGCCGGAGCGAGGATCGCGTCGCATTTCTTGTAGGCTTCGGTGAAATCCCGGGCGATCAGGGCGCGCACCTTCTGGGCGCGCAGGTAATAGGCGTCGTAGTAGCCGGCCGACAACACATAGGTGCCGATCAGGATGCGGCGGCGCACTTCCGCACCGAAACCTTCCCCGCGACTCCGTTCGTACAGATCGATCAAGTCCTTGGGATCGTTGGCGCGGTGGCCGAAGCGGACGCCGTCATAGCGCGCCAGGTTCGACGAGGCCTCGGCCGGAGCGATGATGTAATAAGTGGGCAGTGCGTATTTGGTGTGCGGCAGCGACACTTCGACAATCTCGGCCCCCTGGGCTTTCAGCCATTCGACGCCCTTGTCCCAGACGGCGTTGATCTCGGGCGCTGCGCCGTCCACGCGATATTCCTTGGGAATGCCGATCCGCATCCCCTTCACGCCGCCTTCCAGGCCGGCTTCGTAATCGGGAACCGGCACGTCGACGCTGGTGGAGTCCTTGGGGTCCACGCTGGCCATCGCCTTCAGCATGATGGCGCAGTCGCGCACGGTGCGGGCGATCGGCCCTGCCTGATCGAGCGACGAGGCGAACGCCACGATGCCCCAGCGCGAGCAACGGCCATAAGTCGGCTTCATGCCGGTGGTTCCGGTGATGGCGGCCGGCGTGCGGATCGATCCGCCGGTGTCCGTCGCCGTGGCGCCGAGGCAGATGTTGGCCGCCACCGCGCAGGATGAGCCGCCCGACGATCCGCCGGGAACCAGCTTGGCGTCCGAACCGTTGGCGCGCCACGGGCTGATGCAGGGTCCGAAGGCGCTGGTCTCGTTCGACGAGCCCATGGCGAACTCGTCGAGGTTCAGCTTGCCCAGCATCACCGCGCCGGCATTCCACAAATTCTGCGTGACGGTGGATTCATATTGCGGGACGTAATTCTCCAGGATGCGCGAACCCGCGGTCGTCTTCACGCCCTTGGTGCAATAAAGATCCTTGATGCCGAGCGGCAGACCTTCCAGCGGCCGCGCCGTTCCGGCCGCGATGCGCTTGTCGGATTCCTCGGCCATCTGGAGAGCGATGTCCGGCGTCTCGGTGATATAGGCGTTGAGCGCGCGCGCGCCTTCCACCGCCTTGTTGAAGCTTTGTGTCAGCTCGCGGGAGGAAATCTTCTTTGCGGCGATCGCGTCGCGCGCCTCAGCCAAAGTGAGCTCGTCGCTCATGCCGTTACCTTTTCAAGTGACATTTCATAGAACACGGACCAGGTGGTGTCGGGGTAATCGAGCACAGGGCCGCAACGCTTGAAGCCGGCGCGTTCATAAACCCGCCAGGCCGCTGGATGGCGATCGCCGGTTTCCAGCACGAGCCGGTCGAACCCCTCCTGGCGCGCCAGCGCGGTCACCGCATCCAGGATACGTCCGCCGATGCCTCTGCCTTGCCGCTCGGGCACCGTGTACATGCGCTTGACCTCGGCGATGCCGTCGGCATGGCGGCGCAGCGCCCCGCAGGCGATGGCCTTGCCGTCCTCGCGGGCGACGAAGACGGTGGTATCCGGCCGCGCCATCTCGTCGGCCGTCATGTGGAAGCAGTGTTCCGGCGGCGTCAGCGTCAATAGATACTCGTTCAAGGCTGTGATCAGGGCGCGCACCTCGTCCTGCAGCGGACTTTCGGCGGCGATGGTGAGGGCCATGGCCTACTCCACCACCTTCGGCACCACGAAGAAATGATCCTCGCCCCCCGGCGCATTGACCATCAGGGCATCGGCATTGTCGGGCTCGGTGACCGCGTCCTGGCGCATCTTGAGGCGCTGCGCGACCACGCTGGTCATCGGCGCCACGCCTTCGATGTCCACTTCCTTCAGCTGCTCGACCCAGTTGAGGATCTCGTTCAACTCATCAACCATGGGCTCGACGCGCTCTTCTTCCAGCGCCAGGCGGGCAAGCCGGGCGATGCGGCGGACGGTGTCTTTATCTACGGACATGGCGGTTCGGACCTCGACTTTCGGGGTCTTGCTAACAAGGGGGGGGAGCGCAGGCAAGCGGCTTTGCGGAACCGCTGCCGCCGGGCCCGGCACACGCGAAAAAATGCGTTTTTACTTCCCAGTGTACCGATTCCGAAATTCGCCACCTCTTGATAACGGCTTCTGGCGACCTTCTGAACCGCGACACTAGTTCCGCGCCAGGGCAGCCGGTTTAGGGCTTGGGACAGCCCGGGATCGGCGTGTCGTAGGTGTAAGTTTCGCTACCGAACGGGATCGACACTTTGCCCGGCTTGCAGGCGTCCACCGAACCCGCCTCGTAGACGAAGAGTTTCATGCCCTTCCCCATCGGCCCGATGATCTTCTCCAAAACG
>JBJKRM010000378.1:0-6417 GCA_046704685.1 Rhizomicrobium sp. | reverse complement strand
GTCATGATGTCCGCCGCAAATTCCTGGCCGGTGGCTAGGAACGTGATGTACTGGCGCCGGTCCTGGCCCGTTTCCTGTTCGTTGCTGCTCATATTACGCTCCTGCTGCCTGTTGGTATTCCGTCGTCCGGCCTCCGTTCTCGCGGCAACCGGCAACGAGTCCATCGATATCGAGGATGAGCGCCACGCGACCATCGCCCAGTATGGTCGCCGCGGCTATTCCGTTGATATGACCGATGTTCGATTCAAAGCTCTTGATGACGACCTGGCGCTGCCCGACGATCGAGTCGACGGCAAGGGCCATGCGGCCAACGCCCTCGCTCTCGACGAGAATGGCAACGCTCGATGCGAGGTCCTTGGAGGCGCCCGGCACCCGTAGCAGCTTGCCGACGCTGACCAGCGGCACGTAGACTCCGCGCACATTCAGCAGCATGCCGTTGTATCCGAACGCCTTAACGTCCGAAGCTTTCGGCAGCAGGCTCTCGATGATATGCGACAGCGGCAGAACGAACGTCTGGTCTCCGACCGCGACAATCATCCCGTCAAGCACGGCCAAAGTCAGTGGCAGCGTCAGGCTGAACTTGCTGCCTTTGCCCGTATTGGAGCCGATCGTGATGCGGCCACCCAAATCGATGATATTCCGGCGGACGACGTCCAATCCAACCCCGCGACCGGAAATGTTGGAGACCTGACCGGCCGTCGAGAAGCCCGGCAGAAAGATCAGATTGTCCACTTCCTCGTCGGACAGATTGGCGTTGGGCGAGATCAGTCCACGCTCAACCGCCTTTTGCCGGACCTTGGAGCGGTTGATGCCGCGCCCATCATCTGCCACCTCGATCACGATGCGCCCACCACGATGCTCCGCCGACAGTTTCACCGTGCCTTCAGCAGGCTTTCCAGCGGCCACGCGGTCATCGGGCGGCTCCAGTCCGTGATCGATGGCGTTGCGGATCATGTGTGTGAGCGGTTCGCCGAGACGTTCGATAACGGTCTTGTCGACTTCGGTGGCCTCACCCTCGATCTCGAGGCGAACCTCCTTGCCCGTCTGCGCCGCCGTCTCGCGCACCAGTCGCGGCATGCGCTGGAACACCGATTTCACCGGCTGCGTGCGGATCGCCATCACCGCTTCCTGCAACTCGCGCAAGAGGTGCTCGAGTTCTCCGAACCCCGCGCCGACCGTGGTGCCGGACTGCGCCGTGCTATCCATGATGCGCTGGCTGAGCATCGCTTGGGTGATGACCAGCTCTCCGACCAGATTGACCAGCCGGTCGACCTTGTCCAAATCGACGCGGATCGTCTGCTTGATGACGTCCACCGTCGTGGTGGCGGCAGCAACCGTTTTCTTCTCGACGGGCGCGCTCTCGGCTGGCACGGTCTCGACCGGCTCCGGTTCGCTGTCCTCGATCTCAACGAAAGGGATTTGAGCGCCCATCACGGGCAGAGGGGTTTCCTCGGTGATCTCGAGATCGCAATCGCCGGAGACGAATTCGAACACTTCCTCGATCTTGCTGCGGTCGGCGCAGTCGCGGAGCGTGATGTTCCAGGCAAAGTAAGCCTGGTCCGGTTCGAGCGAGACAAGCTCCGGCAGGTTCGAGAGATCGATCTCGACCTCAATCGCACCGAGCGAGCTCAACTCGCGAATCAACAGGAACGGCTCGTTCGCCTTGGCGTAGAGTGCAGCATGCGGCACAAAACGGATGTGCCAGACCGATGGCGCAGCCGGAGCTTCGTCGCCGATGTCGATCTGGATCGGGTTGAAGGCGAGACCTTCGAATTCCGCCGGCGCCGCACCGCCCGCGTCCTCGGGCTCATCGCCGGCCAATGTGTTCAATTCGTCTTTGACGTCGGCATCCGGCACTTCGCCACCGCCATTGCGCGCCGCCGTCACATGGTCCGAAAGCTTGTCACCGGCACGCAGCAGGACCTTCACAATATCAGGCGTAGGCGTCAGCTTGCCGGACCGGATATGATCGAGAACGGTTTCGAATACATGCGAGAATTCGACGAGGATTTCGAATCCAAAGGCACCGCCGCCGCCCTTGATCGAATGCACAGCACGGAAGACGGCATTGATAGTTTCGGAGTCGGCTTCGCCGTTCTCCATGGCGATGAGGCCTTCCTCCATCGCCAGAAGCAGCTCGTCGCACTCCTGGAAGTACGTTTGTTTAATGGCTTCCATCGGATCCATGATAACTGTCCTATGGAGAGACCCGTCGAATGGCGGCGAGCAACTTGTCAGGATCGAACGGTTTCACAATCCAGCCTGTTGCGCCGGCATCACGAGCCCGCATCTTCTTGGCGGGTTCGCTCTCCGTCGTAAGAACCAGGATCGGAGTCATCTTGTTGGCTGACCCACGGCGTACGTGCTCGATGAAGCCGTAGCCGTCCATCCTTGGCATGTTGATGTCCGTGATGATCACGTCCACCACACCGGCGTTCTTGAGGACTTCGACGCCGTGCATACCATCGTCCGCTTGAATCACGGTATGGCCTGCGCCGGTCAGCGCCAGTCTCAGCATGTCACGCATCGTGCGCGAGTCGTCGACTGTGAGGATTGTTTTGCCCATGTTACTTGCTCAACCCTAATGCGTCCATCAACCCGAGAACCGACACCGTCTCGCAGAACGCCTCGGAAGGCGATCCGATCGACAATGACGGTCCACCAGCTTTCGCGAAGGAACTCACCCCCGCGACAAGCACTTGAAGGCAAGGCGAACTGATCCGTTGCACCGCCGACGCATCGACCGTGATTCCAGTTCCGGCCGCCAACGCCTCTTCCAGACGCGTCTTCAACGGCCCTGCCTCGACCAGATCAGCGACGGCGGGCAATGGCACACTGTCGCTCGTTCCTACCCCTGCCTCTTCCATCGCCTCAGTCTCCCCGCTAATTGTCAAAATTTCGTCCCATCGATCGTCTCCGGCTCCAGTCCGTCGCACGACCGAGTGTGCGGCAGTCCTGCCACCTGCCGGGCACACTTCGCGGACCTTCCGGACTGGGAAAACGCGTCTCCCAGCGCCGGCCACGCAGCGAGCCCAGGCTGGCCACATATCGCTGTACCTCACCAACGTTAAAGAATTTGACCAATCCAGGGGGCAATCGGCGCTGTCGCGCAGGATTTCCGGGCCTTGCCACGGTCCATTTGGCCGCGGTCCCGAACACCATCCGACCTGCCTGGCCGGGCTTGCCAGCCCTGCTGGACCGTGCCGAACGCCCGGTTATTACCAAATGGTTGATTTTCCCGGCCCCGAACCGGAGAACGGCTGTGTTCCCGCTCAGCGCCGAGCGGGCTTGGCCCGCATCCGCAACAGCTTCCTGGACCGCATCGGCCGCTTCGCCGATCGCCGCGCCTTCGACGGCGGCCGCACCGCGCGTGCCGCGCCTCGCGAAGTTGACAGCCGACGATGAGATTTTACGTGTGTCATTCGTGCCTCCCGTTGTCTTGGTGAGCACTGTCCTGAGGGGCATCTGCAACCGAGACATCATACCCACCAGAACGCCTTCGTCGATCAGAACTCGTCCCAACCATCCGGCTCGGGCTGACGGGCCGCCACGGCCCCGCCGCGCGACGCGGCAGCCCGCCCCGCCCCGGTATTGCGCGGTGTGATTTTCGTGGCGGCCGGCCGTACCGGCGCGGCCGTCTTCACAGGACGCAAGGTAGCACCAACATTGAACCCGTTGACCAACGAGGCAAGGTTGTGGGCCTCTCCGGCAAGATGGTGCGAGGCAGCGGTGCTCTGCTCGACCATCGCGGCATTCTGTTGCGTCACCTGATCCATTTGCCCGACGGCGGAATTCACTTCCTCGATCCCCGTCGACTGCTGCTCCGCGGCCCGCGCGATCTCCGTCACCAGTTCGCTGATCTCGACAATCTCCTGAACGATTTCCTTCAGGGCCTCACCGGACTGCCCGACATACTTGACGCCGGCCCCCACATGCTCGCTGGAGGCGTTGATCAGCGCCTTGATCTCCTTGGCGGCCTGGCTCGAACGCTGCGCCAGAGCCCGCACCTCGCTGGCCACCACGGCGAAGCCCTTACCGGCTTCACCGGCGCGGGCGGCTTCGACACCGGCATTGAGGGCCAGAAGATTGGTCTGGAAAGCGATCTCGTCGATCACACCGATGATATCGGTGATCTGCTTTGACGACTGCTCGATCTGACTCATGGCCGAGATGGTCTCTTCCACGATCTGGCCGCTGTTCTGGGCCGCCGCCTTGGTTTTGTTGACGATCGAGTTGGCCTTGCCGGCGTTCTGCGCCGTGGAGCGCACCGTTGCGGTGATCTGCTCGAGCGCGGCAGCCGTTTCTTCCAAGCTGGCGGCCTGGTTCTCGGTCCGGCGCGACAAATCGTCTGTCGCCTGCTCGATTTCCCGGGCGCCGGTGGAAATCGTATCGATGCTCTGGACGACCGAGGCAAGGGTATCTTGCAGCTTCGGTACGGCAGAATTGAAATCCGTTTTGAGCTTCTCAAGCGGCCCGGTCAGCTCGGTGGTAACACGATGGGTAAGATCACCTTGCGCCAGGGCGCCAAGGCCCGCGCCGAAACTGGCAATGATCGCTTCCTGCTGCCGGACCGACTCGGCTTCGATGGCTTTCTGGTAGGCGAAGATCGCCAGTTCCATATCCATCATCACCGCCTTGTTGACGGCCTCAAGGGTCTTCCACAGCGTGTAAGGCGACCAGAAATAGGCCCCAACGGCAACGCGTGTCAGGCGATTGAGGATGAACTGGTAGCCGGCAACATACCAGCGCGGCTCCAAGCCGATCTTCTCGTGCGCCAAGCCGACGCGATAGACGCCTTCGACGTAGCTCTGGTCAAAACGGCCGGAGAAAAGATTGTCCCAGTGCTTTCCCTGCGCGTTCTTCAAACGGTCCTTGTGGCCGCTCGTCATCCGCGCCAACGCCGGTTCGGAATCCACATGCTCATAAAACGCGTTCAGGATACCCGGGAGTCTGAGGCGCCCAATGCGCCAGAACCCGCGCAAGCGGCGAGCGGTCGCATCATTAATGTTTGCGTAACGAAGGCGCCGCTCCAAGTCGAAATCGGGCAGTTCACCCTTCACCTGCTGTACCATCCCAATGCCCTTTTAAGCCAAACACCGTTAGGCGCGCGTGTGCGTAAGCGCTGGCACCTGCGAGCGACACGCAAAGTGCACCTTGCGTCATTTACAATCGGTATAAAATTGCGCCGGTTTCACCGGCATTTGACGAGAAGTGGAGATATCCCGACGAACTCCACGCACAGCCCGCTATCACCGCGACAACCTGAAAGTCGCCTTTGTTGAGAGCCCGTTAATGGCCACCACCTCAGGACAATCCGATCTGATGACGGCATCGCTCCTGGTGAAAGTACTTATGCGACAAAGCAGGCCAAGCCAGTGCCCCAGGCCAAACAACACCGATCAAGATCCTTCGCGGATTTCGCACATGGATCCGGACTGTTTCCGGACGCCAACCGGTTGGCGCTTTTTCAAGACCCCACAAACCGATCCGACTTCAGGCCGCATTTTTGGGATCGTCCGTCTCGCCTGCACCTGTGGCGATATAAGAAAAATGGGCGTTCCACCGTCCATTTCAAGGGGTGCGGCAATTTTCTGGAAAAGCCAATTCGATCCGCCATCTGACGAACTTGGTCTGGAAAATCATTATCAACTGGCGGCCGTACGAACGATTAAATTTGCAGGCCCAACGACACGAACTTCCCCAAACCATCGCTTCGCTGGAACGGATGCTGCTCGCCAACGCCCCTCCGCTTTTGGATTGATGTGTCAAGGCCCGTTTTGACCCTTGGTGCCGTTTTTGGCTAAACGCCGAGGCCGGACAGCAGCCGCTCCACCAGGGAACGATAGCCGCTGCCAAACAGACGCAGATGCACCAGAGCCGGCCACAGGCGATAGATGTCCAACCGCTCCGGATGGCCAGGCGCCAGCGTGCCATACGCCGAGAAGAATTCCGCTCCCGGATGGTCGAACATCATCAGCATGGCGATGTCGACCTCGCCATGACCGTAATAGCAGGCCGGGTCGATCAAACCACTCACCTTGCCGCCCGACACCAGAACATTGCCGCCCCACATATCGCCGTGCAGCAGCGAGGGCGCCGGCGTGCGCGGCAGACGATTGTGCAGATCCGCACTCAAACATTCGAGGCGGCGCGCGATTCCGGCACCAATAAATCTGGCATTGTTCATCAGGCGGTTGTCCGCCCAGAAGCGCGGCCAGTCGCCCGACGGCCGGTTAACGATCGCGACGGGACCAAAGGCATAGTCTTCCGGCCAGCCATAGTGGCCGCCATGGGCGGCATGGAGAGTCGCCAGCGTGCGGCCGAGGTCCACCCATGCCGATCCAAGCCCGCCATCATTGGATAACGGCTCGATGACCAGCACCTCCTCGTCGGCGGCGAGAACCTGCGGCGCGGGCG
>JBJKRM010000377.1:0-7471 GCA_046704685.1 Rhizomicrobium sp. | reverse complement strand
CGTGTTGGTGACGTGGTCCTCGCCGCGGATGATGTGGCTGATCTGGAAATCGATGTCGTCGACCACCGACGGCAGGGTGTAGAGGAAACGGCCGTCCTCGCGGATCAGCACCGGATCGGAGAGATGGGCGGTGTCGATCTCGACATGGCCGCGGATGAGATCGGTCCAGGCGACCTTCTGCTGCGAGAGCTTGAAGCGCCAATGTGGGCGCTTGCCCGCGGCTTCCAGCTTGGCGCGGTCTTCGGGCGTGAGAGCGAGCGCGGCACGGTCATAGACCGGCGGCTTGCCGGCGGCGATCTGGCGCTGGCGGCGGCGGTCGAGCTCCAGCTGGGTTTCATAGCAGGGATAGAGGCGGCCGATCTTCTTCAACAGCTCGGCGGCGGCCTGGTGCTGCGGCGCGCGTTCCGACTGGCGGGCGAAGAGGTCATGGGTGACGCCGAGCCAGTTCAGATGTTCGACGATGCCGTCCTCGTATTCCTTCTTGGAGCGCTCACTGTCGGTGTCGTCGCTGCGCAGCAGGAACTTGCCGCCGGCTTTCCGCGCGAACAGGAAGTTGAGGATCGCCGTGCGGGCATTGCCGACATGCAGCAAACCGGTTGGCGACGGGGCAAAGCGGACGACGACGTCAGCCATCGGTGTTCAATCCAATTGCGTTGTCATTCCCGGCGAGCGGCGCGAAGCGGCGTGCGGGAAGGGAACCCAGGTACCAGAACGGTTTCGGTGTCGGGGTGAAGAGCGTGATGTGCGCATTCTGCCAGACCACACAGGTGCGGCCACCTGGGTCCGGCATTACGCTGTCGCTATGCCCCCCTCGCACAGCTTCGCTACGCTCGCCGTGCTCGGCCGGGGATGACTGCGGGGGGGTGGCGGGGTCGTGCCTCATCGCGCATCTCGAAACGCATTGGTGATCGGATAGCGGCGGTCGCGGCCGAAATTGCGCGGGCCGATCTTGACCCCCGGCGGGGCTTGGCGGCGCTTGTATTCGGAGAGATACAAGAGGTGCTCGACGCGCTTGACCACTTGCGGTTCGAAACCCTCCTTCACCACCTCTTCGAAGCTCATCTCCTGCTCGACCAGGCATTCGAGGATGGCATCCAGCATCTCGTAAGGCGGCAGGGAATCCTGGTCGGTCTGGTTGTCGCGCAGTTCGGCCGATGGCGGCTTGGTGAGGATGCGCTCGGGAATGACGCGGCCAGGCGGGCCGAGGGCGCCGGTCGGCACCTTCTCGTTGCGCCATTTGGAGAGGCGGAACACCTCCATCTTGTAGATGTCCTTGAGCACATTGTAGCCGCCGCACATGTCGCCGTAGAGCGTGGCGTAGCCGACGCTCATCTCCGACTTGTTGCCGGTGGTCAGCACCATCGGCCCGAACTTGTTGGAGATCGCCATAAGGATCATCCCGCGGATGCGCGACTGGACGTTCTCCTCGGTGGTGTCGGGCTTGCGGCCGGCGAACACCGGCGCCAGGGTGATGCCAAAGGCGTCCACCGCCGTCTCGATCGGAATGGTTTCGTAGGAGACGTTGAGCAGCTTGGCGCACTCCTCGGCATCGTCCAGGCTGTCACGGGTCGTGTACCTCGACGGCATCATCACGCAGCGCACGCGATCACGGCCCAAGGCATCGACGGCCACGGCCGCCGACAGCGCGGAGTCGATGCCGCCGGACAGACCCAACACCACGCCCGGAAAGCGGTTCTTGTTCACGTAGTCGCGCAGGCCCAGCATCATGGCGTGATAGATGGCCTGCTGCTGCTCTTCCGACGGCGTCAGCCCGCCAGGGGCGCAGACCCAAAGGCCGTCCTCGTTGCGCGCCCATTCGGTGATGACGGTCTGCTCCAGCCAGGGCGGCAGCACGCAAGCCAGCTTGCGGTCGGCATTGAGCACCAGCGAAGAACCGTCGAACACCAGCTCGTCCTGTCCGCCCACCTGATTGACATAGACCAGCGGCAGGCCGGTTTCGGTGACGCGGCCGGTGACGTGGTTGAAGCGGACGTCCTCCTTGTGAACCTCGTAGGGCGAGCCGTTGGGCACCAGGAACATCTCGGCGCCGGTCTCAGCCATGCATTCGGTAACCTCGCCGGTCCAGATGTCTTCGCAGATCGGCACGCCGATGCGCACGCCGCGAATGGACAAGGGACCGGTCAAGGGGCCTTGGGCGAAGACGCGCTTCTCGTCGAAGACGCCATAATTGGGCAGATCGAATTTGAAGGTGCGCGCGGCGATGCGGCCGCCATCCAAGAGCGCCACGGCATTGTACAGCTTGCCGGCTTCGCGCCAGGGCGTGCCGATGAGGACGGCCGGACCGCCGGCGGTGTCCTCGGCGAAATCCTTGACGGCCTCGCGGGCGTCGTCCTGCAGCGCCCGCTTGAGCACAAGATCCTCGGGCGGATAGCCGGTGATGAACAGCTCGGGATAGAGAATCACATCGGCGTCGAGCGCGGTCGCACGGGCGGCGCGCGCCTTGGCCAAGTTCCCCTCGATGTCGCCCATGACGGGGTTGAGCTGGGCGAGCGCAATGCGGAAGCGGTCTGTCACGAACGGTGGTGTAGCGCGGGAAAAGGGCAAGAGGAAGAGATGCCCGCCTGAGCCGGAAAGAAGAGGGCGGCCCTGGCGGACCGCCCCTCAGGCAGATGAGGTGTTATGAAGCTAGTTGGCGGCGGCGTAGGCCACCAACTCCTTGCGCATCCGGCTGCGGCTGGAGCGCTCCCAGGCGTCGTCGACCAGGAGCGCGGTGGCCAGCGCGTTGCGCGCCTCGGACGGACGCACCAGGGTCGGCTTGCCCGTGCGCACCGCATTCACGAAGGAGGCGACGGATTCGCCGAGGGGATCGCCGAGATCGAGCGGGTTGAGCGCCCGCGGCGTCGTGTTGACGACCGTGCGGGTCACGAAATCGATTTCGACCAAGCCGACCGGATAGACGGCCCGCATGCCCCGCGAACGCTCGTCGGCGATTCGGCTGGTCTCGAGGCGGGCAACGGCGCCGTTCTCGAACATGATGGCGGCCTGGACATCGTCGGCCAGCAGCGACTTCTCGCAGCTGGCACGGGCCTGCACGTTGCGCACCCGGCCAGGGATCAGCTTGTGGATCAGGTCGAGGTCATGGATCATCAGATCCAGGACGACGCTGACGTCGGCGCCGCGGCCCGTCCACGGGCCCTTGCGCCAGCACGATACCTCCAGCGGGATCTCCTTGTAATCCAGCAGGCCGGTGCGCGCGAAAACGAAGCGCTCCTGGTGCCCGACGGTCAGCACCCGGCCGGTGTTCTCGGCCAGGGAAATCAGGGCGTCGGCTTCCTCCGTCGAGGTGGCAATCGGCTTCTCGACCAGCACGCTGGCGCCGGCGTTGAGAAAGGCCCGGACGATCACGCTATGGGTGACAGCTGGAGAACAGACGCTCACCAGATCGACCTTGCCCAAAAGCTCGCGCCAGTCGGCCACGCCCGGAGCGCCATGGCTGACCATGGCGGTGCGGCGAACCTCCGGTGAGGGATCGGCCACGGCGACCAGATCAACACCTTTCAAGCCACGATACTTCGTAGCATGGTGGCGGCCGAAGGCACCGGCGCCGATAACGGCGGCCTTCAAAGGACCATTCTCACGCACGATACGGATGGGCGACACAGGAAATTCCCCCGTTCTGACAGGTACATAAATGCCCCAGCCGCCGTCTTGTGCGAGTCATAATATGTTTCGTCTTGTTACACCTACGTCGCTTACTAGGTTTACCAACGGTAAAATCCCCGGATTTCCTGGTTAAGGAGGCCCTATGGCGAACCCTAAAAACCGTGACATCCGTCTTCGCCGCAGACCCTCTGGATTGCCGCAGCCCGAAGATTTCGAGCTGGTAGAGAATCCAATTCCTACTGCCGATAGGGGGCATATCCTGGTCCGGAACCTGTTCATGTCGGTCGACCCGTACATGCGGGGGCGGATGAGCGACCGGAAGAGCTACGTGGCGCCCTATCAGATCGGCGAGGTCCTGCAGGGCGGCGCCGTCGGCCGGGTCGAGACCGGCAATGACCGATTCGCGGCGGGGGACCATGTCCTCAGCCAGAACGGCTGGCGCGAGTGGTTCGTTAGCGATGGGTCCGATCTCACCAAGATCGATGCCACAGCCACCCCCATCCAAGCCTATCTCGGCGCTCTCGGCATGCCGGGGCTGACCGCCTATGCCGGCCTCACCCGCATCGGCGGCCTCAAAGCCGGTGATCGCGTCTTCGTTTCCGGCGCCGCCGGCGCGGTCGGCAGCATCGTGCTGCAAATCGCGCGTGCCAAGGGCTGCGAGATCGTGGTGGGTTCGGCGGGCTCCGCCGACAAGTGCGCCTGGCTCACCCAGATCGGGGCAAGCGACACGATCAATTACAAGGACGAAGACCTGAACGAGGCGCTCCAGCGCACGATGCCGGGCGGCATCGATCTTTATTTCGAGAATGTCGGCGGCCGGCATCTGGATGCCGCCCTCGCCCATATGCGCGAGAACGGGCGGATCGTGGTGTGCGGGCTGATCGACCAGTACAACAGTTCAGAACCGCCGGCGGGACCCCGCAATCTGTGGCAGCTGCTGGCCAACCGCCTCACCATGCGGGGATTCATCGTCATCGATCATTTCGACCTGATGTCGAAGTTCCTCGACGAGATGCATCAGTGGATCGCGGCCGGCAAGATGACTTGGCGCGAGACCATCGTAGAGGGCCTTGAAAAGGCGCCCGAGGCGCTGATCGGCCTGTTCCACGGCGCCAACACCGGAAAGATGCTGGTGAAGCTGGCAGAAGATGGAGACTAGCTGCGCAAGCGCGCCGTGACTTCAAGCCGAACCCAGACAGGCGACGATCCCTGCGCTAATGCACGCCCTTCGAGATCAGATGGTCCTTATAGGCCATGTCAGTGCCCTGGATGTGCTTGGTCAACCAATCCTTGAGGAAGTTCATCACCTGCAAGGTCAAGGCGGCCGGGCCGGTCTGCTCGTACTTCTTCTGGATATCCAGCACCGTCTTCACGAGATCATCGTGGTTCTTCTTGTGGGCCGCGGCGTCGGCATATCCCGTCTTCGCGAACAACTCCTCCTCATACTTGAAGTGCGTCGTGGTGTACTCGATCAGACCCTTGAGGACAGTCCCTAGGGTATCCCTGCCCTTGCCAGCCATCATCGCGTCATGCAGCTGATTGAGCAGCGTCACGAGCTTTTTGTGCTGGTTGTCAATGCTCGGCACCCCAACGCTCAGCTTCTCACTCCAAGTCACCAATGACACCGCCGTCCTCCTTGCCCTCGGAGCGGGCCGGCCGTACCAGCCCGATCTTCTGTTCCCGCGCAACAGAGTCCGAGGGCCTCATAAAAACGGCGTAAACACCACAGCAGGTGGGCGCTCATGTCGCAGAGCGCTAGTGTCCCGATTCCGAAACTCGCCACCTCTCGATATCGGCTTCTGGCGGACTTCGAAATCGAGAGGACGCCAGCAAATTATTGAATCTCGTGTCGCTTTGGTTCCGAAGGCCGCCTAGCGGCTGATATCAGCAATGGGGCGAACTGCGGAACCGCGCCACTAGTTCTCGACCCCGCTCGCCAGCAGCGCCGCCAAAGCGGCAAAGATCAAGTAGGACAGCAGCAGCGGCCCCAACCCGATCACCAGCGACCCCGGCACACCCGCCATGGCACTGCAGGGAAGCAGCGTCAGGGCCGACCCGACGAAGACGCACTGGATCGCGATCACCGCCGCAATGCCGAGCGCCCCTGCGACCGCGGTGGGGCTGAGGGATGCAGGACGCACTGCACGCTCCTGTCGGATGGCCGCGGCGGTGTGCTTGAGGCGCGAGATCGCCGACCCCGCGAAGACAATGGCGAGAAACCACGCGAAGGACGAAGCGAAGACGCGCCCTCCATCGAGCCCGCACTCGCCAAGATGATCGACGATCGCGGCATGGCCAGGAACGGCAAAATACAACGCCCCCTCCAGGGCATCCGTCACCTTGCCGCTGACATGCCATGGCGCGTAGAGAACCTGGTTGAGATAGCTCAAGAGAACGAAAAGCAGGAACACCGCCTCATTGAAGTTCGGCAATGCATGCGGCCACTTCAGCTTTTGCAGGTTGATGTTGTGGAACCGGGTACTGGCGCCGGATACGCCGTAGCCGCCCACGAACAACAACCCCATTGCAGCAAACAACAGGACGCTGACAACCACTTGGGGTACGACAATGTAGACGTCACCGCCGCTCTGCAATGCAAATCGCAAGGCATGAGCACCTGTGAAGAGGCAAATCAGCACCCAGCCTTTCGCCAACAGACGTGTCAGCCCCATACACCCCTCTCAGATCATGCTGTGAATCCGGCGTCCTTCATGCGCTCGGCGCGGATGCTTTCGGCAATCAGGAAGGCAAGTTCGACCGCTTGGCTTGCGTTGAGCCGCGGATCACAATGCGTGTGATAGCGCTTTTCCAGGTCCGCCTCGGCGATTGCCTGCGCCCCGCCGATGCATTCGGTGACGTTCTGGCCGGTCATCTCGAAATGCACACCCCCCGCATGGGTGCCCTCGGCGCGGTGGACTTCGAAGAAGGTCTTGGCTTCGGCGAGGATGCGATCGAAGGGCCGCGTCTTGTAGCCCGAGGCGGTTTTCACCGTGTTGCCGTGCATGGGATCGCAGGACCACACCACATTGGCGCCCTCGCGCTTTACGGTCCGGATCAAGCGCGGCAGCACGTCGGCCACATTGTCCGAGCCGAAGCGGCAGATCAGGGTGAGGCGCCCCGGCTTGTTCTCAGGGTTCAAGGTCTCGCACAGCCGCGCCATGTCGTCATTGGTCATCGACGGGCCGCATTTGAGGCCCAGTGGATTGTTGATGCCGCTGCAGAACTCGACATGCGCCCCGTCAACCTGGCGCGTGCGGTCGCCGATCCACAACATGTGGGCCGAGGTATCGTACCAGTCGCCGCTGGTGGAATCGACGCGGGTCAGCGCCTGCTCGTAACCAAGGAACAGGGCCTCATGGCTGGTGTAGAAGTCGACGGTGCGCATCTGCGGCACGGATTCGGGGGTGACGCCGCAGGCCCGCATAAAATCGAGCGCTTCCGAAACACGCTGCGCGAGGCCCTTGAATTGTTCGCCGGCCGGCGACCCCGCGATGAAGCCCAACATCCATCTGTGCACATTGTGCAGGTCGGCATAGCCGCCCGAGGTGAAGGCTCGCAGCAGGTTGAGTGTGGCGGCAGACTGGGCGTAGCCCTCCATCAGCCGCTGCGGATCGGGCGTGCGTCCCTCCGGCGTGAACTCGATGGCGTTGATATTGTCGCCGCGATAGGACGGCAGGCAAACATCGCCACGCTTCTCGAAATCGTCCGAGCGCGGCTTGGCGAACTGGCCGGCGATGCGACCGACCTTCACGACCGGCACACCAGCGGCAAAGGTGAGAACCACCGCCATTTGCAGAAGCACGCGCAAGGTGTCGCGGATGTTGTCCGGGTGGAACTCGGCAAAGCT
>JBJKRM010000376.1:0-4755 GCA_046704685.1 Rhizomicrobium sp. | reverse complement strand
CAGCGGTGGTGCGAAAGTGTTCATCGTTTACTCCTCGACCGGCAGCGGGCCGAAATCGGGAACGCCACTCTCCCAAGAGGCCAAGTGCTGCCGCACCCCCATGACATAGGCCGCCATGGCTCGGGCGCAAGGCTGCGGGCCGCCGCGATAGAGATTGCGCTCCAGCGCCTCCGTCAGCTGCTCGGCGTCCAGCGCCGCGTCATAGGCCTGCAACCGGCCGTAGAAGGCGTCGGCAAACTTCTTCATGCGCCGCCCCATGCCGATGTCGCCCGCCCCCATCTCGCGGAGAGCCACGTCAAAACCGACAAAGATCGCGTCCACCACGGCTTGCGCCAACGGCTCATCCTTCTTCAAGCGCAGCAGCACCAGCCATGCATGCAGCGTTAACAGATCAAAACGCCCATCCAGGGTATCGGGCACACCGAACCTTTCAAAAAAGACAGGTTCGCGGGCTCGCGTCACTAAGGCTGTATAAATGCGCCCGGCCACGAGGCGGCGCTCCTTGCTCCTGCGCATTGCGTTCAGCATGATGGCCACCTGTCGGGGGGAAAGTCTTGCAACAAGGTCTCTGCAAGGCTAGCACATTGATGTGGCCAGAGGGCTATAGGCGTATGAAAAGACTGGTGCTTTTTGCGGCATGTGTGGCGCTTGCGGGCGTGGGGCTTGCGGGGTGCACCCCCGTGATCAGCCAGCGCGGCTATCTGGAGAACCTCGATGCCGAGGCGGGCATTGCGGTCGGCAAGGACACCAAGACCACGATCGAGAAGAAGCTCGGCGACCCGTCCATCAAGGCCGCCTGGGGCAACGATGCCTGGTATTACGTCTCGAGCACCGAGAAGCAGATCGCGTTCTTCACGCCAACGGTCGAATCCCGCCACATCCTGGCGGTCTACTTCGACAAAAACGGCAAAGTCACCGACATGAAGCACTACAGCCTCGAGGACGGCCATGTGGTGGCATTCGAGAGCCGTACCACGCCGACCCGCGGCCGCGAGCTGACCTTCCTGCAGCAGTTGTTCAACGCCACGCCAGGCGTGCCGGGCGGCTACAACCAGAGCCAGGAGCAGAACCCTGGCGGCGGCGGTGGCCCCCCGCGCTGAGCGCAGTTCACAACACCAAAGGCAGAAACATCCAGGTCCGTTGCCGATAGGCAGGATACTGGTCGGGAAATGCCTTGATCAGGTCGCGTTCCTCGCACCGTGCGCTGTAGAGAAAATATCCCAGGCCGATGACGAACGGCGCCAGCGCGAACACGATCAGGCCAATCGCCGTGCCCAACAATGCCAGCAGCATGCCGGCATAGATCGGATGGCGGATGACGGCATACGGTCCCGTCGTCACGAGTTCCGGATTTTCCTTCTCCGCCATCGGCATGCCCCAGTTCCGGCCGAGTTGCGCGCGGGCCATGATGGCAAGCGCGACGCCCAACGCGCACAGCACAGCCCCTGTCGCGCCTGCTGCGGCGCTGGTGACCATGACATGGCTCCGGCTGATCCGAAGAGTTGGAAAGACGGACCAGAGGTGCACGGCGATGATAACCACGATGATGATGACCAAGCGCGCGCCAATCCACCGCCGCCACGCCCGCCAGCCGCCTATCGTGCGCTTGGCACTGGGGGCCTTGACCGCCCAAAATATGGCGAACAACAGCCAACATGCGAAGATTGCCCAGGCATAAACGGTCATGAGGACAGCCAGTGGTCGTCGCTGCGACCCTAGCAACTTCGCGCCGGCGGCAAAACAAAAGGCGCCGGGAGCGATCCCGGCGCCTTCCGCATTCATAGCCTGATCATCAGTGCATGTTGGCCAGAGCCGCCAGCAGCAGCAGCGCCACGATGTTGGTGATCTTGATCATCGGGTTGACGGCTGGACCGGCAGTGTCCTTGTAGGGATCGCCGACGGTGTCGCCCGTCACGGCAGCTTTGTGGGCATCCGAGCCCTTGCCGCCGTAGTGGCCGTCTTCGATGTACTTCTTGGCGTTGTCCCAAGCGCCGCCACCCGAGGTCATCGAGATGGCGACAAACAGGCCGGTGACGATCAGGCCGAGCAGCATGGCGCCCACGGCGTTAAAGGCCTCCAGCTTGCCGGCAATCGCGTCGACCACGAAGTACAGCACAATCGGGCTGAGGACCGGCAGCAGCGACGGGATCTGCATCTCCTTGATCGCTGCCTTGGTCAGCATGTCGACGGCGCGGCCGTAGTCAGGCTTCTGCGTGCCTTCCATGATGCCGGGCATCGCCTTGAACTGGCGACGGACCTCTTCCACCACGGCGCCGGCCGCACGGCCGACCGCGGTCATGGCAATGCCGCCGAACAGGTATGGCAGCAGGCCACCGAAGAACAGGCCGACCACGACCCACGGATTGTCGAGGCCAAAGGTCGGCGCCACGAGACCCTGGAAGTAGGTGAAGGTCGATGAGTGGTCGATGAAGTAGCGCAGGTCCTGCGTATAGGCGGCGAACAGCACCAGGGCGCCGAGGCCGGCCGAACCGATGGCATAGCCCTTGGTGACGGCCTTGGTGGTGTTGCCGACGGCGTCGAGCGCGTCGGTGGTCTTGCGCACGTCACCTTCCAGACCGGCCATTTCGGCAATGCCACCGGCATTGTCGGTGACCGGACCGAAGGCGTCGAGCGCCACGATCATGCCCGCCAGCGACAGCATGGTCGACACCGCGATGGCGATGCCGAACAGGCCGGCCAGCAGGTAGGTGATGATGATGCCGACGCAAATCACGAGCGCCGGCAGGGCCGTCGATTCCATCGACACGGCGAGGCCCTGGATCACGTTGGTGCCATGGCCGGTGACGGAGGCCTTGGCGATAACGTCCACCGGACGCTTGCCCGTGCCGGTATAGTACTCGGTGATGACGACGATCAGGCCGGTGACCACCAGACCGACCGCACCGCACCAGAACAGGTCCATTCCGGTGAAGTTGTGGCCAAGGCCGGCAAAGGTCAGCTCAGCGCTGAGACCACCCGGGATCAGCCGGTCGACGATGAAATAGAGGCCGATCAGCGACAGAATGCCGGTAACGACCACGCCCTTGTACATGGCGCCCATGATCGACTGGCTCTTGCCCAGACGGACGAAGAAGGTGCCGATGATCGAGGTGATGATGGCGAGACCGTTGATCGCCAGCGGCAGCAGCATCAACGCACTCTTGTCGGCGCCGGTGAAGTAGATCGAGGCCAGGACCATGGTGGCGACCGTGGTCACCGCATAGGTTTCGAACAGGTCGGCAGCCATGCCGGCGCAGTCGCCGACATTGTCGCCCACATTGTCGGCGATGGTGGCCGGGTTGCGCGGATCATCTTCCGGAATACCCGCTTCGACCTTGCCGACCATGTCGCCACCGACGTCAGCACCCTTGGTGAAGATGCCGCCGCCGAGACGGGCGAAGATGGAAATCAGCGAGGCGCCGAAGCCCAACGCCACCAGCGCGTTTTCGATGACACGCGCCTGCATTTCGTTGTCGAGGCTGAGGCCGAGGCCCTGGGTCAGGAACAGGTAGTAGCCGGCAACCGCGATCAGGCCGAGGCCGACGACCAGAAGTCCGGTCACTGCGCCGGAGCGGAAGGCCATCGACAGGCCCTTGGCCAATCCCTGGCGGGCCGCTTCTGCCGTGCGTACATTGGCCCGAACGGAGACGTTCATGCCGATATAACCGGCCGCGCCCGACAGCACCGAACCGATGATGAAACCCACTGCGGCCTGCCAGCCGAGCATGAAGTAAGCCAGGATGACGATCACAACACCGACGATGGCGATGGTGGTGTACTGGCGGTTGAGATAGGCGCGAGCGCCTTCCTGAATGGCTCCGGCGATTTCCTGCATACGGGCCGTGCCAGCGCTCTGCGAGAGCACCGAGCTTACCGTCAGTCCGCCGTAGACCAACGCTGCGAGGCCGCAAGCCAAGACGACATAAAGTTCCATGGTTTCCCCTTGATTCCGATATCTGGACCAACCGTAGGGAGGTCAGTGCCGATTCCAGGACAGGCCGGAAACCTGCCAGGTTGAGGGCGCGGGGCTTATGCCAAATGCCTAACGGCTACGCAACTTATCGGGCTTGATTTCCTGGGCGTTTCGATGTCGCGGCGGCCTTAGAGGCCTTTTGGGCGGCCCCATTTGCCGGCTGGGGCGCAGCCGGAGCCCCACCAGGGCCCTGGTCGGGTGGATTTATCAACCCGGCGGTTGATTCGGAGGGATGCAGAGGGGCGAATCTGATGTCCACAAACACCATCTTCACGACCTTGCCGCCCCCCATGATGCGCTTAGCGTCCCCGGTCAGGCGCTGATTGAGCTGGGCGCGGTCGACGGCTGTGGGGTCGCTGGCGAGCGAAACCGGCCGTCCATTCACGTCCCGCACGAAGGCGTCCTGGATGAAAGCCAACTTGCCGCGGATCATCTCGCATGCCGCTGCCGACGAACACTCCAGCTTGCTGACAACATAGGCGTAACCCAGCAGCTTGCCCTCCTGGGTCATCGGCACCATCAGGTAGGGCATATCCACCGTGGTGGTCGGGGACAATGATTTGCCCCCCTTCGCCCCCCAAGCAGAGCTGGACAGCAAGGCGATCACCAGAAGCGGGATCAAGCAGCGGCGCATGCGTGGAGCCTCGCAAATCAGGGCTAACAGAAGGTTACAACCCTAGTGGAGCGGATTTGACATTCACCCCCTGTTTGGCGCCAACGCCGGAAGCGCATGTCAAATCCAAAGCCCCACTAGAATCATACAGTTGCCAGCGGTTCTTGGA
>JBJKRM010000375.1:0-4546 GCA_046704685.1 Rhizomicrobium sp. | reverse complement strand
CGATTACGCCCACAAGCGCTGGATCCCCCTGCTCGACCACATCGGACGCAACGACGGCGACCTGATGGGCGTGCTCAGCATGGCGGTCGATCCCAACGATCCCGAGAAGGTCTATGCGGCGTGCGGCGAGTACCTGGCCAACTGGGCGCGCAAAGGCGCCATCCTGCGATCCGACGACCAGGGAAAAACCTGGCTGAAAACCGATCTACCGATCCATGTCGGCGGCAACGCCGACGGGCGCGGCACCGGCGACCGCCTCGCCGTCGATCCCAAGAACGGCGATATCATCTATTACGGCTCCAATCAGGACGGGCTTTGGAAAAGCACAGATGGCGGGACCTCGTTCAGCCAGGACACATCGTTCAGCGACAACGTCACGCTGGTGGTGATCGATCCGAAGACCGACGCCGTCTATGCCGGCGGCAAGGACGGGCTTTATGTCAGCCGCAATAGTGACTCGTTCGACCGTGTGCCCGGACTGCCCAAACAGGCCCCGCAGCACGCCGTATTTGCGGCCGACGGCTCTCTCTATGTGACCTTCGCCCAGGGCGACGCCAGCCAGCCCGTCAATCCCAACTATGCGCTGCGCGGCAGCGTCTGGAAGCGCGATGCAGGCGGCACCTGGAGCGACGTCACGCCAGCAAGACCGAGCAAGACATCGCCGTTCGGCTACTCCGGGGTCGATGTGGGACCGGACGGCACGGTGGTGGTCTCGACCATCGACCGCTGGACCGCCGGCGACGACATCTTCCTGTCGCGCGACGGCGGCGCCCATTGGCTGGCGCTCTCCACCCAGTCGCATCACGACTTCACGCCCTACCCCTGGCTCGTCAACTACACGCGCAACGAGGACAAGATGGGCCATTGGATCTCCGACGTGCGGATCAATCCCTTCAACCGCGACGAAATGGTGTACGGCACCGGCTACGGCCTGTGGATGAGCCGCAACCTGTCGGCCGCCGGCAGCGGAAAAAAGGTCGATTTCGATTTCGCGGTCACCAATCTCGAGGAAGGCGCCGCCCTCCAGCTCGTCTCGCCGACACAAGGACCGGCGGTGATGGCCGCATTCGGCGACGTCGGCGGTGCAGCCTGGAACGACATCACCAAGACGCCGGACGCCGGCCTGTTCCGGCCCAACAACGAAACCGACTACTGTATCGATTATGCGGGCCTGCGCCCCTCCTTCATGGCACGGGTGACCAACAACGATCCCACCCACGGTTTCTATTCCGAGGACGGCGGCCGCAGCTGGATTGCGTTTGGTTCCACGCCCTACCAGTCTCAGAAGGGTAAGAGCGAATGGCACAGCCCGGGGGCCATCGCGGTCTCCGCGGCTGGTGGCTCGATGGTCTGGGTACCGGAGAAAGACCGTGCCTATTACTCCCTCGATCACGGCATGACCTGGAAGCCGTCTGCCGGCTGGCCGTCCGGCCGCGACCAGGCCCTGGTGCCGGTGTCCGACAAGGCGATCGAGGGGGTATTCTATGTCTTCGACCGCATGACCTCGCGCATCCTGATCAGCGTCGACGCCGGCGCCAGCTTCAAGCCGATCGTCAGCGGACTGCCGAAGGTGGAAGGCTGGGAAAGCTCCCAACTCGCCGAGGTGCCAGGGCGCATCCGCGATCTGTGGCTCGCCGTGCCCTACGGCCTGCTGCACTCCAAGGACTCCAACACGCCGGTGACCGACATGAAGGACGTGGCCGCAGCGTGGGCGGTCGGCTTCGGCGCGCCCATGGTCAAGGGCGGCTATCCGGCCGTCTATCTCTATGGCCGGGTCAACAAGCAGGACGGCCTCTGGCGCTCGGACGATGAAGGCCAGAGCTGGATCCGGATCAACGATGATGCCCACCAGTTCGGCAGGATACAGGCGATTACCGGCGACATGCGCCAGCCCGGAATCGTCTACATCGCGCCGCAAGGACGCGGCGTGATGGTGGGGCGGCCGCAGAAATAGTCCGGGCCGGCATCAGGCCGCGACCAGACCCAACGCCTGGCGAAGCGGACCAAGCCAGGGCTCGTAGGGTTTGGCGCGCCCGATCGCGCTGCGGTAGAGCGGCTGGCGCACCTGCAGCGCGCTTTCGGTCTGCACCGGACGCTCGGCCTGATGGAACGACAGGCAACGATCGTCCCAGTCCAGTCCGCACCAAGCGATGAGACGGCGAACCTGGTTATCGAAATCGCCGATCAGGTCTTCATAGCGGATCTCGAGCATCGCATCGGCCGGCAGGATGCGGCGCCAATGCTCCATCATCTCCGCATAAGCCCGGTAATCGCGCCCCAACTCGCCAAGGTCGTAAGTGAAGCCGAGATGGCGGAAATCATGGCTATAGCAGGACCAGCAAGTGTCGACGGCATCGCGCCGGACGTGAACGATACGGGCGTTCGGCAAGGCCAGCCGGATGAGCCCGACAAGGCGGAAGTTGCCGGTCATTTTGTCGGTGATATGCTCGGCCTGCGGCGCCAGCGCGCTCACCTGCTCGACATAAAGGCCGCCAATCCCGCGCAAGGTTTCCGGCTGCAAGAGGCTCGCATCGAATGGCGCAGGGCGGGTTTCGAGAATGCCGTCCAGGATGTCGCGCTCGCCGGCCCCAAACACCGCGGGATGGCTCGCCAGGATCTGTTCCACCAGGGTGGTGCCCGAGCGCGGCATGCCGACGATGAAGACCGGCCGCTGTGAGGCATCACCACCACCTGCGAGCGCGACCATCACCTCTGCCGTGAACAGCCTGGCGATGGCGTGCAGTTCATCGAGATGGCTGGCCTCGTCGTAGGAAATCTGGCGGCGCTTCAGGCTGTTTGCCTTCGCGAAGCAAGCGAAGGCGTCGGCGTGGCGATCAAGATCGTCATAAGCCTTGCCAAGCGCGAAGTAGAGATCAGGGCGCTCGTATTCGGGGATGGCTTCGCCGTCCTTCGCCAGATCCTCAAGGGCGGCAAGGCGCGGATCGCCGTCGGTGAAACGCTCTATTTCCGCCAGCAGGCGCTGACAGACTGCCGACATCGGTGCCAGCGTCACCGCCTGTTGATAGGCGGCGCGGGCCGCAGCGAACTGCCCAACGGACTTCCTGGCATCGCCAATACCGAGATAGGCCATGGCATCGGACGGATTGGCAGCGGAGAGCTTCTCAAACAGCGCCAGCGCCTCTTGCGGCCGGCCGAGATTGTTGAGGGCGTCGCCCAGGCCGTATGCGGCTTGCCGGTAACCGGGCAGGATTTGCAGAGCGCGCTCGAACTGCGCCGCCGCGCCCCCATAGCGGCCACGCTCCATCTGCTCACGGCCAAGATTCTTGAGTGCAATGGCAAGGTTCTGCGCCGCGGGGCGCGACGCCGGCATCAGCCCCAAGGCGCGCTCGAACGTGTCCACGGACTCGCGATGGTGTCCGGTCCGGGTCAGCGACATGCCGAGATCGTTGAGAGCGGCCAGATGATTGGGGTCCAGGCGCAATGCCTGGCGGAAACAGGGGATCGCCTCGTCGTAGCGATTGAGCCCGAACAGGGCAAAACCGCAGTAGTAATGGGCACCGGCCGTGCCCGGCGATAGATCTCGCAGCTGCTCGAAAACAACCCGCGCCTCGGCGAGGCGGCCGAGACGGACAAGCTCCTGGGCGCGCGCGATCAGCGACGGAACATCATCTGCCATGGGCCCCCGACTCTAGTGTCGTGCTTCCGAAATTCGCCCAAAGCCAATATCGAGATGGGGCGAATTTCGGAATCGGGACCCAAGCACAATCAGGGACAGGCGTAGTGCGCCGGCCCCAAAGTGCCTAGGCAGAACCCACGAAATCACAACACCGCTAGGCGGCCTTCGTGGTGGCTTCCGGCTCGCTGAGCCAGTCCCGCGCCGCGCCATATTCCGCGTTGGAGAAGATGCGCACCGGATGCGGCAAAAACGGCCTGAACAACCGCACGGCCTGCGCCACCCAGGACACATCCGTCACCACCGCCATGCGGCCCCAACGGCTCCAATGCGAGATGCCGAGCTTGGCATCCTGCCATACGGCGCCGGCCGTGAAGCCTTTGAACTGCGGGCCGAGCTGAACAAACAGGCGAACGGTCTGGTGTGTCTTCAGCTTGTCATCGACCGCCGGAACCAGAACTCTGCGGTAATCTTCTTCGGTCACGTCGCCGGATACCGAAACGGCGACCACGTCGCTGGGAAAACCCGGAAGCATGTCAATCATCGGGAGATCCTCCTTATCGAAGACGCCCCCCTCGCTCGGCATTATTCTACATCGGATGGGGCGTGGAAAAAACCGCCACCGGCATGCTCAGGATTCGGCGAGTCGCCTGATTGTGCGTCCTTTTTGCGGTTGGCCTCGTCCTTGCTTTCCTGGACCATGTCCTGCTGCCGGCCGGTATAGACGCCACCCCAACCCAGCAGCATTGCACCGGCGATGATCGCACCGCGAGAACGGCGGGAAATCGGCCGATTCCGCATCCACAGGGCGCACAGCACAACGACCAGCACGAGCCCTGCCACCACAGCCAGGGTTGCCACAAGGGACTGCATGCGCGTGTCCCGCGATGTTCCATCGTGAAATATGGGGGC
>JBJKRM010000374.1:0-2639 GCA_046704685.1 Rhizomicrobium sp. | reverse complement strand
GGATCGGCCCAAGCGCTCTGGGATCGACAATGATGTAATTCGCAGCCCGCACCTCGGTGAAATAAGCAAACAGGGCGCGTGCATAGCCCGGTGGAATGGCGAAGCCGCCTTCCAGTGAGTGCACCAGCTGGTTGCGGGCGGTATCGCCGCGGATCATCTCGATGAAGCCTTTTTCGGTGTAGCCGATGCGGTCGATGGCCCGCTCGAACACCTGGCGGTCGAATTGGCCGGTCAGACCGGAAAAGGCGGGATAGCGCCGGATGGTGGCGGTCACCATGGCGTCGCTGGCGGTGAGTCCCAGCTTGTTCACCACGTTGTCGAGAGCCAGGCGCGAGATTTCCTGTTGCAGGACCGCCTCGCCCAACCCCAGCTTGCGGGCCTCGTCAGGCGAGAGTGCATGGCCGATCTGCTGGCCTTCGTTGCGCAGGATGTTGTTGTAGTCGCGGCGGAAAAACTCCTGGTCGATGGTCTTCCCGCCGACCTTGGCCACCGAGGTATCGGTGTGGCCGCTGATGATGTCGCCCACGCCCCAGGACACGAAGCTGAGTGTCAGCAGGCCAAGGAAGATGTTGGCGACCCACGACTTGGAGAACTTTCGCATTTCCTGGAGCATGGCAAATCCGTTTCTGGCGGCGATGAAATCGCATAGCGGAGGAAGGCCGCGGATGATAGGGAGGGCATCTCTTAACGGCAAGGAGATGCGCTTGTTGATCGCAGGAAACTGGAAAATGAATGGGCTGGCGGCCTCCCTGGAGGAAGTCCGGGCCGTGGTTCGCGGGCTGAAGGCACGCCCTGGCCTGAAGGTGGTCATATGTCCCCCGGCCACGCTCGTGGCGCAGGTGGCCAGGGAGGCTGGCGGCACCTTCGGCGTGGGCGGCCAGGACTGCCATCCGAAGCCTTCGGGGGCGTTTACCGGCGACATTTCGGCCGAAATGCTGCGCGATGCCGGTGCAACCTGGGCCATCATCGGCCATTCCGAGCGCCGTCAATATCACGGCGAAAGCGACGAATTGATCGCCTCCAAGGCCCAGGCGGCCTGGCGCGCCGGTCTTGGGGTGATGATCTGCATCGGCGAAACCGAAGCCGAACGCCTCGCCGGTCGTGAGGAGGAAGTGGTCGACCGTCAACTGGCGCACAGTGTGCCGGACGAGGCGGCGGCCAAGACCACGGCGATCGCCTACGAGCCGGTTTGGGCCATCGGCACGGGCCGGACCCCGACCAATGACGACATTGCCAAGATGCATCGTCACATCCGCGACGTTCTGGTTGCCCGCTTTGGTGAGGCAGGCCGCCGCATCGAGATTCTCTACGGTGGCTCGGTCAACCCGAAGAATGCCAAGGAAATTCTGGCCCAACCTGAGGTTGGTGGGGCTTTGGTGGGCGGCGCTAGCCTTAAGTCCGTAGATTTTCTGACAATTATTGGGGCAGCGCCTTAGGCCGCCTTAACCAAGAGGGCCCACCATTCCTTAACCGGGGGCGGCCAGACTCCCGGGGAGAGAGGTGGTGGGCCTGATGCCGAGGCTCTGTTACGAAACGGCCGATACCCTAATTTACGATCCCGTGGCTGCCCATCGGAACGGCACCCGCTCGGTTCTCTATACCCTGGGTTTCCGCAACATTGAGACCTGCACAACCGTCGAGGCGCTGAACGAAGCGATCCGCCGGACTCCGCCCGACTTGGCGGTGTGCGAGGCGCAAGGGGCGGTCGACGAGCTCTGCGACATGATCCAGATGCTGCGGCAGGGCATCAGCGGTCATTCCAATCCTTTTCTGGTGATCATCGTTACCGCCTGGGAAAAGAGCAACTCGCTGGTCCAGCGCGTTCTCAATTCCGGGGCCGATGATCTGCTGCTGCGGCCCTTTTCCACGGCTCTCTTGCGCAAGCGCATCGACACCCATGTGGAGCGTCGCAAGCAGTTCGTGATTACCACCGATTATGTGGGGCCCGACCGCCGCAGCGATCCGACGCGTGCCAACTCGGCCGAGCTTTTCCAGCCGCCCAATTCGCTCAAGATGAAGGCTGCCGAAGGCCTCAACATGCACGAGGTCAACGCGCGCCTGCACAAGGAGCTGAGGGCCGCGAAGGACACCTTGAACATCGAAAAACTGCGCCGGGACGCGTTCCAGATCTGCATCCTCTGGCGCTTGTTGCAGGACGCTGCCGATGCCGAAGCCGAGGCCACGCTGACCAAGCTGCGCGATCTCACGGCGTTGGTCGGCAAGCGCTGCCGCTCGACGGAGTTCGAAGAGGCCACGCAATGGTGCGATTCGGTGCGCGCCGCGGTGGAAGGGCTGCATTTCGGGGTTGATCGCAACGCCTCCATGCATCTTTTGGGACATGCCGCCCTCAGCCTGAATCAGGTGCTGCAGCCCGAGAAATCCAAGAGCGACCACGTCAAGGCGATCGACGAGACCGTAGCCAAAATCAAGGCCCGGGCTCCCCGTCCGGTGGTGACCGATGAGCCCGAGTCAGAGGCAGAGGATCCGGTTCTGAAGACCGGTTCGGATTGATTCTCCTTAACAAGCCCCATTTGTGGGAAGGCGGCGTGAAGCGCCCAGGTGCGCCGTACCGGCGCGTTGGATCTGCCACTTCCGCGGGAAACGGGGAGGAATGGCCGTTTCCGGGCTCCACAAGGGGG
>JBJKRM010000373.1:0-3214 GCA_046704685.1 Rhizomicrobium sp. | reverse complement strand
TCATGATCGCCGGGCCCATGATCACCACGAACAGACAGGGCAGGAAGAAGACGATCATCGGCACCGTGAGCTTGGCCGGCAAAGCGGCGGCCCTCTTCTCGGCCTCCTGCATGCGCATCTCGCGGTTTTCCTGGGCGCAGATGCGCAAGGCCTGCCCCAGCGGCGTGCCATAGCGTTCGGCCTGGTTGAGGGCGGTGGCCACCGCCTTGACGCCGGGATGGCCGCAGCGCTTGGCGAGATTCTCGAAGGCCTGCTTGCGATCCGGCAGATAGCTGAGCTCCGCAGTGGTGAGGGCGAATTCCTCGGCCAGTTCCGACGACGCCTGACCGATCTCGGCCGCCACTTTGGAGAAGCCTGCCTCCACGCTCATGCCCGCTTCGACGCAGATCAGAAGAAGATCGAGCGCGTCCGGGAAGGCCGACATGATCGAATGCTGGCGGCGCGCGATGACATTCGAGATATAGACGTCGGGCAGATAGAATCCGGCCAGCGCCGCACCGACGGCCGCCGCCAGCTTCATCATCGACGGCCAGGTGAAATGGGCGATGAGGAAGACGTAGACCAGCGCGCCGGCGAACACCACGAAGGGCATCACGAAACGGAAGAAATTGAAGACGACGAGCGGCGTCTGGCCGCGCATGCCGGCCTGCTGCAGCTTTTCCTGGGTGCCTTCGGTGGCAACCAGCTTGGTGAGGTTGAACTTCTTGACGATCTCGGTGATCAGCTTGGTCGAGCCGACCGGCTCGGTCCTCAGCCCGGTGCGCTTGTTAAGCGATTCCTTGTGACGGGCGCGCAGCTCCTCGCGGCGCTCGGCCACCGATTTGAGGCGCTTGTTGAGGGTGTCGCGCTCCAGCATCGGCAAGGCGAGGGTGACGATAGTGGCAAACGCGAAGATCGCCGCAGCCGCCGTCGCCAGGAAGGTCGGATCGATCAACAGGCTTATGATATCGCCGGGGTCCATCGTCACCTTCAGTGCTTGAAGTTGATCATCTGACGCATCACGGCGATGCCAAGGCCCATCCAGATGACGCAAAATCCCAGCAGCAGATGACCGGTCGGCTTGGTGAACAGCGTCGAAATGTAGTCCGGCGTCGTCAGATAGACGATGGTCCCGACCCCCGGCGGCAGCGAGCCGATGATCATGGCGGACGCCTTGGCCTCGGACGACATCGCCTTGATCTTGCCCTGCAGGCGCTTGCGGTCGCGCAGCACGCCGGCCAGATTGCCCAGCGCCTCGCTGAGATTGCCGCCCGTCTTCTGCTGAATGGTCATGACGATGCCGAAGAAATTCACCTCGGCGGTGGGCATGCTTTCGTACATCTTCCGGAGGCCCTGCTCGATGGTGAGCCCGACCTTCATGCCTTCCGTGAGCTTGCGGAACTCGCCACCGACCGGATCACGGAACTCCTGGGCCACGATACGCAAGGCATCGGAGGTCGGCAGGCCCGACCGGACGCTGCGCACGATGACGTCGATGGCATTGGCGAAATCGCTGGTGAACTTCTTCTCGCGCCGCTTCTTGAGGAACGACAGCACCCAGCGCGGCAGGCCCAGCGCGGTGGCGAAAACGGCCAGCACGATGATCAACAGCCCCTCTTGCTCGACGAGGCACAGCAAGCCCGCAACCACCCCCGCCACGCCCGAAGCGATCCAGAAGACGTTCTCGGAGGTGCCCGCCAGTCCCGCCTGATCGAGGCGGCGGCGCAGCGTCATGGTCGTCTTCTTCTCGGCCTGCTTCCTCTCGAACTCCTTGAGCGCCGTCTGCATGTTCTTCTTGCGGGCGGCAGTGGGATCGCTCTTGGCGACGCGCAGCTCGGGCTTGGCAAGGGCGGCGATGCGCTTCTGCGAGCGCTCGTTGGCGCCGCCGGCAAAGGCCATGATGGCCCCTCCACCCAGCAGCACCACCAGCATCGCGGCGATCACCAGCATCATGGCTACACCTGCAATCCGTCGAGCGCTTCCGACAATTCGCGTTCCAGGCCGAAATAGCGCGCCCGTTCCCAGAATTTCGGCCGCACGATGCCGGTGCCGACATGCTTGCCCTTGATGCGCCCGGATTCGTCCTCGCCCTCGATCTCGTAATTCATCAGATCCTGGGTGATGACCACATCGCCTTCGGTGCCCACCACTTCGGAGATCTCGGTGTTGCGCCGCGAAACGTCGGGCAGGCGCTCGGCCTGGACGATGACGTCGATGGAACCGACGATCATCTCGCGGATGGTCTTGGTGGGAAGCTGGAAGCCGCCCATGGTGATCATGGATTCGAGACGGCTGATGGCCTCGCGCGGGCTGTTGGCGTGCAGCGTGCCCATCGAGCCGTCATGGCCGGTGTTCATGGCCTGCAAGAGGTCGAAGGCTTCGGGTCCGCGCACTTCGCCGACGATGATGCGTTCAGGCCGCATACGCAGGCAGTTCCTGACCAGATCGCGCATGGTGATCTGGCCCTGCCCTTCCAGGTTGGGCGGGCGGGTTTCGAGGCGCACCACATGCGGCTGCTGCAGCTGCAGTTCGGCAGCGTCTTCGCAAGTGATGACGCGCTCGTCGCCGTCGATGAAGGCCGTGAGCGTGTTGAGCAGCGTCGTCTTGCCCGAACCGGTGCCGCCCGAGATCAGGATGTTGCAACGGCAGCGGCCGATCACGGCGAGGATCCTGGCGCCGGCCTCGCTGACCGAGCCGAACTTCACCAGATCGTCGAGCTTGAGCTTGTCCTTCTTGAACTTTCGGATGGTCAGCGTCGGCCCGTCCAACGACAGCGGCGGGGCGATGACGTTGACACGGGAACCATCAAGCAGGCGCGCGTCGCAGATTGGAGAGGACTCGTCGACACGCCGCCCCACCTGGCTGACGATGCGCTGGCAGATATTCATCAGCTGGGCGTTGTCGCGGAAGCGCACATTGGTGAGCTGCACCCTGCCACTGACTTCGATGAAGACGCGATTGGCGCCGTTGACCATGATGTCGGCGATGTCGTCGCGGGCCAGAAGCGGCTCCAGCGGCCCGTAGCCGAGCACGTCGTTGCAGATGTCCTGCAGCAACTGCTCCTGCTCGGCGATCGACATCACCACCGCCTTGATGGAGATGATCTCGTTGACGATGTCGCGGATTTCCTCGCGCGCCGATTCCGGATCGAGCTGGGCTAGCTGGGCGAGATCGATGGTGTCGATCAGGGCCGAAAAGATCGTCGCCTTGATCTGGTAATAGTCCTCCGAGCGGC
>JBJKRM010000372.1:0-3544 GCA_046704685.1 Rhizomicrobium sp. | reverse complement strand
GTGGAAGAGGCCAAGAGCCTCGACACCGAGCTGGAAGTCGTCGAAGGCATGCAGTTCGACCGCGGCTATATCAGCCCCTATTTCATCACCAATGCCGACAAGATGGTGGCTGAGCTCGAGGAGCCCTACATCCTCATCCACGAGAAGAAGCTCGGTTCGCTCAAGGACCTGCTGCCGGTTCTGGAAGCCATCGTGCAGTCCGGCCGTCCGCTCCTCATCATCGCCGAGGAAGTGGAAGGCGAGGCGCTGGCCACCCTCGTGGTCAACAAGCTGCGCGGCGGCCTCAAGGTCGCGGCCGTCAAGGCGCCGGGCTTCGGCGACCGCCGCAAGGCCATGCTGGAAGACATCGCCATCGTCACCGGCGGCCAGGTGATCAGCGAAGACCTCGGCATCAAGCTCGAGAACGTCAAGCTGAACATGCTGGGCACGGCCAAGAAAGTCCGCATCACCAAGGACGACACCACGATCATCGACGGCTCGGGCGCCAAGAAGGACATCCAGGCCCGCGTCGCCCAGATCAAGCAGCAGATCGAAGAGACCACCTCCGATTACGACAAGGAGAAGCTGCAGGAGCGTCTGGCGAAGCTGGCGGGCGGCGTGGCCGTCATCCGCGTCGGCGGCGCCACCGAGGTGGAAGTGAAGGAGAAGAAGGACCGCGTCGACGACGCCCTCAACGCGACCAAGGCCGCGGTTGAGGAAGGCATCCTGCCCGGCGGCGGCGTCGCCCTGCTCTATGCCACCAAGGCCCTCAAGGACTTCACCGGCGAGAACGAGGACCAGAACGTCGGCATCGCCATCGTGCGCAAGGCGATCCAGGCCCCGATCCGCCAGATCGTCGAGAACTCCGGCGTGGAAGCCTCCATCGTCGTCGGCAAGCTGCTGGAGCAGAAGTCGAACACCTTCGGCTTCGATGCCCAGAGCGAGAACTATGTCGATCTGGTCGAGAACGGCATCGTCGATCCGACCAAGGTGGTGCGCATCGCCCTGCAGGACGCTGCTTCGGTGGCTTCGCTCTTGATCACCACGGAAGCGATGATCGCCGACCGTCCGAAGAAGGACGCCCCCCCGATGCCCGGCGGCCCGGGCGGCATGGGCGGCGGCATGGGCGACATGGACTTCTAAGTCCGGTCACCCGATAAGTCATGCGAAAGCCCCGGAGGAAACTCCGGGGCTTTTTGTTTCGTGGCAGGTCCGCACGGGTGTGCCGATACCCGGGATGGCCGGCTGGCGTCAGGTCGCGCTCGCCATTTTGGAAAGTTCGTGCGAGTCGATCTTGGCGACGGCATGCCTCAGCGCCGAGTTGCGGCACTGCTTGACTTCCGTCTTCACATTCAAGCTGAGCATGCCGGATGTGCTGCAGGTATCGGCAGCGGCCTTGCGCAGGCGCGCCAGAAGCGCACTGGCGCCCTGTCTGCTGGAGACATTGAGATCGCCGTAATGCACGACCGTCTGCCTCAATTGGAAACCTCCGTCTACGGGCGCCTCGCCCCGCACCGCCACTGATGTGGTTGCGGCATTCGCGGCCAAGGCCAGCGAAACGGCCGTCACGGCCATCACTGCAAATTTGCGCATCATGCGTTTCTCCTTGCTGGTTCCGGCCGCAACCGGCAGGAACACTGCGAACAAACGCGCCAGAAATGCCGCGGGTTCACCGCCGCGCAGGCGGAGCGCATTATATTTGCTTCACACAGTGGACAGCGGCCGCCTGACCCCAGAACAAGGCGCCAGAATTGCGGACACTTTGGCCTCTTGTCGCGCGAAATGGCCCACCACCATCCGTTGTGGGGACAGTATGGAACGGATCCCCCCGGCCAGCCCAAACCACGTGGCACAAAGCTTCGACGCCCCGGTGAAGCAATGGCGCGCCCGGCTTGCCGGCAAGGATCAGGACTGATCGGCCGGCGCATCCGGCGACGGATGGCGCAAATACGGCTCCACCGTGCCCTTGAGCCTGATGGTCATCGGATTGCCGTGGCGGTCCACGCTCTTGCCGGCCACCACGCGGATCCAGCCCTCGCTGACGCAGTATTCCTCGACATTGGTCTTCTCGGCGCCGTTGAATTTGATGCCGACGCCGGCTTCCAGAAGCTCCTCATTGTAATAAGGGCTCTTGGGATTGCTGCTGAGGCGATCAGGCAATGGGGTGCTCATGGGCAGACCTGCGGATTCGTCATGCCGGGTTGATAGGCGATTATGCTCCGCGCGCCAAGCGCGCCATCAGGAGAATGGCGAAAACTGCCCCACCTGGCCGAACCACAAGAACACCGCGGCGACAAAACCCGCCAGAACGGCACAGCCGATGGCCGTCACCAGCGGGCGCCAGCGCTTCTTGGTCTGACTGGTGACGAAGGTGAACACCGGCGCTAGCACGCGCTGGTGCACCAGCGGCACCAGGAAGGGGAAAACGCCGAGGCTGAAAAGATGGCACAGGCGGCCCGCAAGCTTCAGATGCGCATTGGTGGCAAGATGGAAATGGAAGGTGAAGTCGAGCAGCAGCCAAGTCAGGATCTGCACCAGCAGCGGCAAGGCCAGCAGAAGCAGGAAGTAGCGCACCCGCCTCCAGAACCCGGGCAGGCCCATCAAGTGCCAGATCTGCAGCCAGAGAAACACGGCGGTGAGGATCCACAGCAGCGCCATGCCATGGGTCAGCGCCGACAGCTTCACGTCAGGAGGAAATCCCATCAACGAGGCCGTCACCACGATCATCACCAGCGGCGGAACGAAGGTGATGAAGGCCAGCGGCAGGAAAAGCAGGTAGCTCGCCAGTTCCGCATACCAAGCGGTCTTGATGCCGTCCGCCTCGGGGCCATTCCAGAATCGCTTGGCACCGCGCGCTGCAAAGCGCAGCAGACGCCGCATCAAATCGATCGCGACAGCCAAAACGACAGCGATGAAAATGGCCTGCGGAGTGGTCGCCAGCAACTCGGTCATGCATGCCCCCTGACACGGCCAGTGTAGCCGGAAAATCCGGGGGGATGAAACCGAGCCGGTGCCAACGAGTCGCAGCTACGGCAGCGGCCCTTCCTATGGATAATCCTGCCGTGTCGGACGGATGACGATGTCTCCGACATGCACGTGCGGCGGACGGCTGACCGCAAACGCGATGGCTTCGGCGATATCCTCGCCGCTCAGCATCGGCCCCAGACGGTCCTTCAATCCGTCGACCATCTCCTTGGAATAGCCGGCACCATCCTGGAATCCGCTGAGCACGAAGCCCGGCTCGATCAAGCTGACACGCACACCTTTGGGACCGATCTCGCGCCGCAGCGCCTCCACCAGGGAATGGAGCGCGAACTTGCTGGCGCCGTAGAGAGCGCTGAACGGCGAGATGTGGCGGCCCACCACCGATCCAATCGCCACGATGTCCTGGGCCTTGGACGGAAAATCCTTCTCCTGACGCGGCACCATGCGCTCGGCGGCAGCGCGCATCAGGGTGAGCGCCCCCATGACATTGAGATCGAACAATTCGCGCATGCGGCTGCTGTCGCCGGTCGCGACACTGCCGCCGAGACCGCGCCCCGCATTCGCCACCACGATGTCGGCC
>JBJKRM010000371.1:0-2594 GCA_046704685.1 Rhizomicrobium sp. | reverse complement strand
CCGGTGAACAACCCCGCGATGCCGCAGAATGCTGGCAATGGCAGCGGGACGGTCGGAAACCAGTGAGAATGAAGGCGCGAATTTTGGGCTGGGCCCTGGGCGGATTGGCAGTCGTCAGTCTGGCCGCGCCACAGCTTCGCGCGTCCGGCGGTCAACCGGTTGTTGTCGAGGTTGATTTGAACGGAATGGTGCAGCCGGTGAGCGCCGATTACGTTGTTAATGGAATCCACTATGCCAACAGCGTCGGAGCAAGCGCCGTTCTGTTGGAATTGAGCACGCCGGGCGGCCTAGAGGATTCCATGCGGGAAATCATCGAGGCGATCGAGGCCTCCCGCGTTCCCGTGATTACTTATGTCGCGCCGAGCGGCGCCCGCGCCGCCTCGGCTGGATTCTTTATCCTGATTTCCGGCGATCTGGCGGTGATGGCTCCGGGTACCAACACGGGTGCGGCCCATCCCGTGGTGATGGGCGCGGTCAGCATCGGCAAGGTCGAAGAGACCAAGATCGAAAATGACGCGGCCGCCTTCATTCGAGCCATCGCCCAGAAGCGCGGGCGCAACGTCGCATTAGCAGAGTCGGCGGTTCGCGAGAGCAAATCTTTTACCGACCAGGAAGCGCTCCAGGACAACCTTATCAACGCCATCGCCAGCAACCCCCAGGACATTTTCAAGCAGTTTGACGGAAAAACCATCCAACGATTCAACGGTTCAACGACCACGTTGCATCTCGCAGGCGCACGGCTCGACTTGTACCGTATGCCGGCTTTCAAGCGGTTTCTTTCATGGCTGGCGGATCCCAATGTCGCTTTCATTCTGGGTGCGCTCGGCGTGCTCGGAATCTGGGTGGAGTTCACGCATCCCGGATTTATCCTGCCGGGTGTCGCGGGCGCGATTGCCGTGGTTCTGGCGCTTTTCGGGTTCCACCTGCTGCCCATCAATACCATGGGCGTCGTCTTGATTCTGTTGGGCATGGCACTGTTTGTCCTGGAAGCGAAGCTCGCCTCGCACGGGGTTCTTGCGGTGGGCGGGGCCATCGCTATGACGATCGGCTCGCTGGTCCTGATCAATTCACCGTGGCCGGGGACACACATTCATTTTTCAACTTCGCTGAGCGTCACGCTGCCGCTCGCTGTAATTACGATCATTCTGCTTAGAGCGACGATCGCTTCCCATCGGCTGAAGGCGGTGGCGGGATCGAGCGCCATGGTCGGTGCCGAGGGCGTGGCGGAAACGGACCTGACTCCGGAAGGGAAGATTCGGATACTTGGAGAGATCTGGAACGGCCGGTCTTCCATGAATGTTGCGAGAGGCGCAGCCGTGCGGGTGAGGAGTGTGGAGGGTCTTTGGCTGTTGGTCGAACCGAGCGCCCAACAGGCGGATGATTCCCAATCTGCAACTGGCGGAAATGGGAGCGAAGTTACGAGAAAGTAATCCGCGGCACATGGGCCGTCGGTTTCCAGACTTCAGAGACGAGGAGGGCGCAGAAGATGGGTCTTTTTTGGTTAGTGGTGCTGGTGATTTTTCTGGTCTGGCTGTTTAACTGCATCAAGGTCCTGAACGAATGGGAAGAAGGCGTGGTTCTGCGATGGGGGCATTTGCGAGGGGAGCGGAAACGGGCCGGCTTGCGGCTGATCCTGTGGCCCATTGATAAGATGTACCGGGTGTCGCTCCAGATTCAGACCTGGGACGTTCCTCCGCAAGACGTCATCACGCGGGACAATATTTCGGTCAAGGTGAACGCCGTGCTCTGGTACCGCGTGATCGACCCGAAGCTGGCGCTGATTCAACTCAACAATTACCGCTACGCCGTCGAACAGGCGGCAGCGACGGCGTTGAGGTCAGTGCTGGGCGAAGTTGAATTGGACGATCTTCTTTCCCAGCGGGAAAAGCTGAACATGCGCCTGCAATCCATCATTGACGAGCACACGGAGGCTTGGGGCATCAAGGTTTCGCAGGTGCAAGTAAAGCAGGTGGACCTGCCGCCGGATATGCAGGCCGCCATCGCGCGGCAGGCGGTTGCGGAGCGCGAACGGCGCGCCAAGATCATCAACGCCGACGGCGAATTTCAAGCTTCGCAAAAGCTGGCCGAAGCCGCCAACGTCCTGGCGACGGAGCCCATTACGATCACGCTTCGGTATCTCCAGACTTTGACTGAAATCGGAGCGGAGAAGAACACTACCATTGTGTTTCCGATTCCCGTGGAGCTGCTTTCGGCATTTCTCAAGGGACCAGTGCCGGGCGCTAAGCCAGCGGAAAAGGCATGAACATGCCCGGCGAGATGTGAGGCGTAAAGCAGGAGGTCGAAGTTGGAACGTCGCCAAACAGTGCAGGATGAGCGTGGCCCGTCAGCCCGAAATCTCGTGCTGGTCTTTCTGGCCAGCGTGGCCGTTTGCGCGGTCTTCTTCTCGCTTGGATTTTTAATCGGCTACAACCAGAGAGAGTCGAAGCAGATTCCCGTTTCGGAAAACGTGCCGGCCGCGAGCGAAGTTCCTCCCACGGTGAATTCACCGGATCAGTCATCCGCGTTTCCCGCGCAATCGGCGTCTGCGGCCGGCGCCTCGAATTTGCCGGCCCCGCAGGCGGCGCCGTCCACCG
>JBJKRM010000370.1:0-5387 GCA_046704685.1 Rhizomicrobium sp. | reverse complement strand
TCCTTGAGCTGCCGGAGCGCGGATTCATGCTGCATCCGGAAGAATACCAACAGCTGTCGCCGCGCCTGCTCGGCCGCGCCACGAACATCAGCCTGGATCCGGCCGGCCAGCTCAAACACGCCGGAGCAGCAGAGGACGACCGGGCGCGACTGCAGGCGATGATGGGCCGCTTTGCCGCGCACGCTACGGAATTGGTGGAAACTCTGCTGCCGGCCTATCGCGGCCAACTGCAGCGGGCCCGCGCCAGTTTCCGGCCCGCCGAAATCAAGGGCCGTCCGGCCTCCGCCTTGAACGACGACACCAAGCTGCATGTCGACGCCTTCCCCTCCACACCGATGCGCGGGCGCCGCATCCTGCGCCTGTTCGCCAATGTGAACCCGAGCGCACCGCGCCTGTGGAATGTCGGCGAGCCGTTCGCGGCGGTGGCGCGGCGCTTCCTGCCCCGGATCAAGCCCCGCCCGGCTGCCCGCAACGCCACGCTGGCCATGCTCGGCCTCACCACGGGCCGGCGTTCCGCTTATGAGGATCTGAAGCTCGGCCAGCACAACGCTGCGAAGCTGGACCTCGCCTATCAGCGGACCGGCCCGAAACAGGGCGTGGCGTTCGCCCCCGGCAGTCTGTGGCTCTGCTACACCGACCAGGTGATGCATGCCGCGATCAAGGGCCAGCATGCCTTGGAACAGACCTTTCATCTGCCGGTGGCGGCGATGGCGGCGCCGGAGCGGGCGCCGTTGCGCGTGCTGGAGCGCCTGACGGGCCGCAAACTGGTTTGACCGCTTGGCGGTCGCGCCACCTCGACAATCCCTGGGGTGGCTGTTTGCGCCAAGCGCTAGGGATTGATCATTGATTGTCATCGTAAGGGGCAAACAGAGGGAGGGGGGCAGGTCATGACCGGGCTAATTGCTTTGTTGTCTTGCCGTCCCATCGCGACCATCACGCTTGCCTTCCCGAATCGAATTCCATGCCTCCAAAATCCGTATCAACTCCTTTCGCTACCAACGTTTCCACCCGACAAACACGACCGCTTTCGGGGCCGCGATCCTCACGAACCATCCGGCCCTCGTCGGTCAAGCCGGCCCCCTGAAATGGGAACGGCGCTTCTCGTTTCAAGTGCGGCAGGGTGACGCCGAACGGCGCATCTTTCGAACGCGTTCGTTGGGATAACCGACAATCATGCAACGTGGGCGTTTACCGGAAGACGATTGGGTCGCAGACGCGTTATTTCTTACCCTTCATTTGTGCGGGGAAGGGGCGGTAGAATCTCCAGCCGCGGTGGGGGATAACATGCGTATTGCTTTCATTGTCGGGTTGGTAGCGCTTGTGTCGGTGCCCTCCTGGGCACAGCGGGCTTTGCCCAAGGGCGGCGAGGATTTCGCACGACCGGGTTTCACCCTTCACACCCCGGGCCGACCGTGGGCATTTATGCACACCGCCACGACGCGCGATAACAGCACAAAGGGGTCATTTCCGCTCGAATTCGGCCGCGCCGTGGGAGGGTCATCCCTGCTTGGAGGGTTCATTCAAAAACGCAGTGGAAGCACGGCCGTGCTCGATGTGGTGGCAACGGTGCTTCCCTATTCCGGACACGACAAGACCGCGCTCAACGCGTTTTTGATGGATTATGGCCGCAAGCTTGAAGCCGAGGAAGTCGCCGCCTCGAGCCGCCGGCGTTATGTCAACCACAGCCTGACCGAAACGACCTTGAATGGTGCGCCATGCATCCGTCGCGAAGCGGTGGTGGAAGACACCGGCGTACCGCATCATCAAGGAGAGGTTTTCACCCTCACCATTCACGGCCTACTCTGTTCCGATCCATATTTTCCGGCCTACATCGTCCGTGACGAGTACAGCGTTCGTCTCGCGCCCGGCGACAAGCCGATCGACGACGCCGAAGGCATGGCGGCGCGCAACAGTCTGAAATTCAAGCCGCTAGGGTATCGCATCAGCTTTATCCCGTTGGGCGACCTGCCCCAGGTGGCCGCGGAAGCTGACGGCGCGATCTGGGTGGCCTACGGTTATGACCAAGGCAAAGTCGGGCGCATCGACCCAAAGACCGACAATGTGACTGCCGTCATTCCTGTAGGACGCGTCCCCATCGGAGTCGCCGCCGATGCAAGCGGCCTCTGGGTTGCCAATCATGAAGACAACACCGTCTCGCACATTGACACGAAAACCAACACGGTGATCGCCACCATTCCCGTGGGCGGAGGTCCGCAATTCGTGGCGAGTGGCGCTGGGGCGGTCTGGGTCACACTGGCAGGAGACGGAAAGGTTGCGCGCATCGATCCTGCGACAGGCCGTGTCACGAAGATCGACGGCGTGGGCAAGCAGCCAGCGGGCATCACCGTTATGGACGGCACTGTGTATGTCACCGACTACAGCAGTGACATGATTGCCTGTATCGATCCGGCGACCAACCTCGTGAAGAGACATATCAGGAGTGGCGCTTCATCGAACTTCCTGCTGGCCGACAAGCCTTATCTCTGGGCGAACAGCCAGACCCGGCAACCAGCGGTGCTACGGATCGATCCGGCCACCCCGGATGCTGTGCCTGCACGCTACAGCCAAGTCGATTTCGAGCCGAGCGGGATGGCCAAATGGAACGGCAAACTGTTCGTACCCAATTGGGCCGGCGCCACCGTGTCGGTCATCGATCCCGATAACACCGACGCCATAGCCCCCCTTCTCCCCGCCGGCGAAGCACCGATATTTGCGCTGCCTGCGCAAGGGGCGCTGTGGGTGGTGGTGAGCGGCGCGGGTCGTGCCACAGGCACACACGGGATACTTCAATTCACGCCTGTTGCACCGTAAGACACGACCGAGGGTGTGGAGATACCGGAACTGCCGGTCGTTGTTGGGAGCCGGTCGGTCAGGCAAGCCGCACCAGTTGCCGGATACACCGCGCTGCCGGAAAGGGCCAGCATGGTGCGTACGTCCACCATAGCCGCCTTCAAAGCCAGCGAGATGTATGTCCCGACGCCGGTGAAAAAGGAGCCAGAGCCGGATTCGCCAACCTCTGCATCACGAATGCAGATCCTCTTTGGCGCGAACAACGACTCCGGCTCCTTTTCCCCAATTACGTTCGACGGCGTTGCTGGCCCAGGCGGAGAAAGCCGAAGCCCATGAGACCTGCCGCCAGGAGCAGGATGGAAGCCGGTTCGGGCACCGGCGCGGTCCCGCCGCCGCTGATGTTGAGCGTAAAGCTCTGGTCCGCACCGGATCCCCATGTCCATTTGTAGGTGCCGGGCGTCACGCCGAGGGAGCTGAAGCTGGCACTGTCCCAGGTCGCCGAGGAAGAAATCGACGTTTCGGACGTGTAGCCGATCGGTACAGCAAGTGCGCCGGAAGCGAGGATGAACAACGGCTGGCCGGAGGACGACGTGGCGTTGAGGCCCGCGCCGGACCCGAAGGACGACGGACCGCTCATGGATCCATTATAAATGTCTACGGAGGAGTTTGGACCGATTTCCAGATAGCCGATCGCTGGGCCTATATATGTAAAATCGAAATTGGTCTCCAAAAAAGTCAAGCCGGACAAGTCGAAGGCGCCGCTCCCCGTAGCGACGACATTGCCGCCAGATTGCGTGAGCGTCATGACAAAGGGCGAAGCCTGCGCCGCTGGCGTCACCGCAAACGCGAGCGTCAGCACGGCCGCCTGCGCGAGAAGAACCTGTGTCCATTTCCGTTTCATGATGCATCCTGTCCAAGAAAACCGATGCCATGACCGGAGCAATGTCCGTGCCAGCGCAAGAAACCCCCGGTTTTGCAGGACTTCTGAAGCGGGGCGCGGGCCGAGTGAAGACTTGCGGCCACGCCGCGTAAAATCGCCGGGCATCGGCAAATGATGTATGGCGGCTGCGCTGGGCTTGAATTGCGACGCGCATGGAACGATCCCGCGGGCGATGCCTTGTAATAGAAGACGACATCGTCAAGTGATGCACGTCGCATGCGCCGCTGGATGGAGCATACCGGATAGCGATCATCCTGCTTGCGGCCGAAACAATCTATGAAGTGGCAACCGAGAAATGCGGTGATGTGGCGGCCGCCATCTGCGACGGCATCGATGGATTACAGGGACATAATACTTAATTGACTTTGCAGACTTCATCACCTGTCAGCCAATTAAGTATTGCGTCCCCGTTATTACGGCCCATGGAAAAAGCGGCAGGCTTGGGCGCGCAATCCGGTGCCCTGCGCCACGCCATGGGCGGTGAAATCAACATAGTGCTGCCGTGCGCCGAAGACCGGCCAATGGGGCAGCCCCGGTCCGTTGGGATCGCCGGTCTTGGCAAAATTGGTCCAATAGGCCTGCAGCGGCGGCCAGGCGCCGAACGTCGCCCGCTTGGGGGATTTGAGGAAGACGTAGTTGAGCTCGCCGGCATGGGCCACGGACCCGACCGTGTTGGGCGCCACGACGCTGAACTGATAGCGCCAGACCTTGGACGTCACCTGCCCCTGGTGGTCCGCCACCCAATTGGACGGGCAGCGCAAGATCACGTCGGTGGAAAGACGGTCGACGAGATCGCCGTAGACGGGATCGGCGCCCGGCGGCGTATCGGATGTCAAGCCGTAGAAGGCCAGCGCCTGTTGGGCATCGGCGGCGTTTTCGGTGATCCAGCGGCGCGGATCATTCCGCGCCCCCACCACGGTGAACTCGCGGGCATTGGTGCCGATGATCAGCGGCACCGGCGCCTCCTGTTTGCTCGCCAGGATGTCGGCCGGGCTGTGCGGCAAGACCCAGCCATCCACTACGGACTGGAGCCACAGAAAGCTGGGGTCGACGCGCGGCGACGGCACCAGTTTGTCGCCGGCCGCGAGCAGCGCGCCGGTCGGCACCCGCCGCAGCGCCGAAAGCCCGGCTTCGCCGGACGGCAGGCCGAGCAGGGTGAGGAAGTCGGTGCCGATCTTCTCGTTCTCGGCAAGGCTGCGCGGCGGCACGCCGAACCCGGCCGTGCCGCTTTCCTCGATGGCGCGCTGGAACAGCCCACGTGCCAAAGGCGACAAGATGAGCAGACCGACGTCCTGGGCGCCGGCGGATTCGCCGAACACCGTCACATTGTTGGGATCGCCGCCGAACTGGGCGATGTTCGCCTGGACCCATTTGAGCGCGGCGATCTGATCCATCAGACCGTAATTGCCCGAGGCATGCTGCGGCGATTCCGCGGTCAGCGCGGGCAGCGACAGGAAACCGAACACGCCGAGGCGATACTGCACGGTGACGAGAATGACGCCCCGGCGCGTGATCGGGGATTCCGCCACGTCGCGGCCGCCGCCCGCCCAGTTGGAGCCGCCATGAATCCACACCATGACCGGAAGGTGCGCCCCCGGCGCATGCTTGGGCGTCTGCACCTCGACATACAGGCAGTCTTCCGAACTGCTCTCCGTTT
>JBJKRM010000369.1:0-4852 GCA_046704685.1 Rhizomicrobium sp. | reverse complement strand
GCCTCGGCCTGCACTTTGGCGGCCTGCCGCTCATATGGATTGATTTTGCCGTCGATTTCACCGCCGCGCTCGATCTCGAGCTGGCCGTAGCTGAACGTGCCACGGATGCGGCCCGTGCTGCGGACATAGAGCCGGCCGCGCACCGCGAGCGTTCCCTCGAATGAACCCTCGATCTCGGCGTCTTCGATCTGCGCGGTGCCGACGAAGGCACCGCCCGGACACAGAACAAGCTGGCGCGCCTGTGCCGTTCCCTCGAACGTGCCCTCCACGCGCATCAAATCACACCCTGCGATTTCACCCTTCAGCCGGATGGCGGCGCCGATGTACAGATGCGCCGAACTGTCCGGTTCCTCGGCTGCCCTTGTCCAATCCGTCATCGAAGCCCCCTTTTTCGACGTTACATTGGTCTGCGAACTGGACGAATAGACGACGTCCAACGGCATCGGCGGAATATCGTTGGCCCCGATCGGCTCACGAGTCCGCTCAAGCTTGGCGCGCTCCAGCCCTGTCAGACCGGCCCGATCCAGATCGCCAATGCCATGCTTTGATGATCCGAACATCGCCTTCTCCAAACACATTTTATTATTATTTTATTAATTCCAATGTTACGCCCCACCCCACACCCTGTAAACACGGGCGCAGCGGCAAGGGCCTTGGAATCACGGGTCAGAGGCTCTTGGCGTACCAGGCAACGTCCCAAAAACGGCCGAATTTCCGGCCCACTTCGGCGAAGACGCCAACCAAAGCAAATCCCATCGCGCAGTGCACACCAACGGAAGCTTCGTTGGGAATGGTGATGCCGGCGAACGCCCGATGCACATCCTCGCCTTCGAGCGCCGCAAACAGGCGTTCGTAAAGCCTGCGCCCCAGGCCCTGTCCCTGCTCGCCCGGCTTGAGATAGATGCTGGTCTCAACCGAAGTTCGATAGGCCGCCTTCTCCCGAAACTGACCGGAGCACACCCAACCGACGGGTTCATCACCCTTCACCGCGACAAAGCACTGATACGGACCTGAGGCCTTAAAGCTGTCGAGCCAAGCCTGACGCTGCGCCAGTGTTTTCGGCTCGAGATCGAAGGTGATCGGCGTGGTTTCGATGTAGTGGTTGTAGATCGCCAGCAGGGCCGGTAGGTCCTTCTGCTCGACACGGCGGATGACGGGTTCATGCATGGCAACGGCCTCCTCCTTGTGGGGAGGTAAATCAATCGAAGTCCGCCACCAGCGACGGATCGAGGAAATGCTCGTACATGCGGGCGATCTGCCAAGGCTGGGTGCGGTCCATGGACAGTTCCGGCAGATCATCAATCGAGAACCATTGCGGATCGCCGGTCTCAAGATCGGATTTCTCGCAGCGTCCCACCGCCTCGCACAGGAAGAACAGTTTATAGATATGAAAGGGATAGGGACTGGTGCCACCGTGCTTGTCGCGGTCGTACACACCGCAAAGCTTGGTCACCTTGACGACGTAACCGGCCTCCTCGCGCACCTCGCGAATGATGCTTCTGCTGGGGGGCTCGTTGACATCGGCGAAACCGCCCGGCAGCGTCCAGCGCCCGCCGTCAATCATCTCGCTGACCAGTAGCACCTCGCGATCGCGGAAGATGCAGCCGCGCACATCGATTTTCGGCGTGCAATACCCCTTTTGCTCGGCAAATGCCCCCTCAACCAGCGCCATCGGCTCGCCGGAGCCCACCGACATCATGCGCGCGGCCAGATCCTGAAGTTTCTTGTAGCGCTCGACCTCGTATTTGTTGGCCGCATAGGTCAGTCCGGTCTGTGCCGCGGCCTGCAGTTCGCGGGCCCAGGAAAGCCAATTGGGGATCATGTCAAATCTCTTCGTACAAACGCCGCAACAGCACCGGTACCTGCTCGGGCAGGTCTTCTGCAATCAGTCCGGGGCCAAAATGTGTCGCAGCCAGGCCGTGCAGCCACACTGCAGCGGAGGCGGCGAGGAATGGTTCCATGTGCTGGGCCAACAGGCCGGCGATGAAGCCGCTCAACACATCGCCAGAACCGGCCGTGGCCAGGCTGGGCGGTGCGTTGGTGGTGACCGACGCGCGTCCGTCCGACGCGGCCACAACAGTATCCGGGCCCTTCAACAACACGACACCACCGGCGCGCGTTGCCGCCGTGCGGGCCGCTTCGATGCGGCTCGATGAGCTTTCCAGCAATCCGGGAAACAGCCGTTCGAACTCGCCTTCATGCGGCGTCAGAACGCTTGCCACCAAGCGTTGGCCGAACAACACCTCTGTTTTGCCGGCAAAGGAGGTCAGCGCGTCGGCATCAAGCACCGAGGCCGCACCGCTCGCCAGAACGGCGTCCACGAGGTCCCGCGTGGAAGGGCCGATGCCGCAACCCGGACCGATCGCCACCACATTGAAACGCTTGTCTTCGAGCAGATCGGCGAGTCCCTTCGCGCCATCGAACGGCTTCACCATGATGGTGGTGAGGTGCTTGGCGTTGACATCCACTGCGTCAAGCGGACTGGCTACGCTGACCAGGCCGGCGCCGATGCGCAACGCGCCGCGAGCGGCCAGACGCGCCGCGCCGGTGGCATGCGCCGGACCGCTCACCACCACGGCATGGCCGCGCGAATACTTGTGGCCGAGCGGATCGGGTTTGGGGAACGCCCTGCCCCACAACCGTTTGCCGTTGACGAAGAGCCGCGGCTTGATCACCTCCAGCGCGTCGTCCGGTATGCCGATCTGCGCCAGCACTACGCGGCCGCAAGCGATACGTCCCGGCATCAGCACATGCGCCGGCTTCTTGCGGAAGAAGGTGACGGTGGCATCCGCGGAAACACACAACCCGTCGAGGGCACAGCCGAGATCGCCGTGCAGTCCGCTCGGAATGTCGATCGCCACCACCTGCGCCGGGCTGTCATTGAGGGCGATCACGGTGTCACGCGCGGCGCCTTCCAGAGGACGTGACAGCCCCGCACCATAGAGCCCGTCGACCACCAGCGCAGCGCCGTCCAGGGCTGACGGTGTCAACGCAATGACATCGTCGGTCCACTGCTCCGACTGAAAAGCGGCATCCCCTTTGAGGGCGCCACGCTCGCCAAGCAGCGCCAAGCGCACCTCCCAGCCGCGCGCCTTCAACAGCCGCGCCACCACGAAGCCGTCGCCGCCATTGTTGCCTGGGCCGCACATCACCACGACCGGGCAAGGTTTCGCGTTCTTCCTGACGATCTCGTCAGCCACCGCGCGGCCGGCATATTCCATCAGCGTGCGCGAGGGGATGCCATGCTCGGCTGCATAGCGATCCGCGGTGTACATCTCGGCGACAGTGATGATCTCGCTGGGCGGTTCATGCATGACGCATGAGTCTATACGCTCGCTGCTTTCTTGTCGAAGAATGCCGTGCCAAACAGCGTTCTCTGCTATCTTCAATGTCGACAGCCAACATCACGCGCAAGCGAGGAGCATTGTGTCAGCGGCCTCCGCCAAAAATTGTGTTGGCGACGGACACGATCGGCCGACGACCGAGCCCGCCCCCAACCGCAGACCGGAAAGCACGCTGTCCGGCAGGCCTTGTTCCGGCGCAAAGAGGCGTCCCCGGGATCATTGGACGCCGGCCGCCGCCCCTCGCTCCATTCTGGTGCGAGGCTTGCAATGCAATCGGCCGAAGCTGGACTGAGGAGGTGAAATCGCTGATCTGCTGGGCAGTTGGCGCGCAGTGTGCTGCCTGCAACTTGTGCAAATAGATCAAATTTTGTGCAATCTTACAGACGGCGCGCGAATCGTGTTCCTAACGTCTTGATTTTATTGATGTCGAAAAAGCCAAAAGTTGGCATAACCCCTGCTAATTCCTTAACGGCGCGGATTGGCGCAAGGAGTCCTGAATGAAAAAGATCGAGGCCATCATCAAGCCCTTCAAGCTCGATGAGGTGAAAGAGGCGCTGCAGGAAGTCGGCGTCCAAGGTATCACGGTAACGGAAGCCAAGGGCTTCGGCCGACAGAAGGGACATACCGAACTCTACCGCGGCGCGGAATACGTCGTGGACTTCCTGCCGAAGGTGAAAATCGAGATCGTGATCAGCGAGGAGCGGCTGCAGGCGTCGATTGACGCCATCCAGAAAGCGGCCCGCACCGGGCGGATTGGCGACGGCAAGATCTTCATCCTCAACGTCGAAGAAGCGATCCGCATCCGGACCGGCGAAACCGGCGCGGACGCGATCTGACCGAGCACATCATCAATACTCTGGAAGGGGAAAGACCCAACAATGGCTAACGCAAAATCCATCCTGGAACTGATCAAACAGAAAGAGGTGAAGTTCGTCGACATCCGCTTCACCGATCCGCGCGGCAAGTGGCAGCACGTCACCTTCGAGCTGTCGGCCGTCGACGAGGACTTCCTCAACGAGGGCACGATGTTCGACGGTTCGTCGATCGCCGGCTGGAAGGCGATCAATGAATCCGACATGCTCCTTCTGCCGGATCTCGAAACGGCTTTCATCGACCCGTTCTTCGCCCAGACCACACTGGCCATCACCGCCGACGTGATGGAACCGACCACCGGCCAGCGCTATGGCCGTTGCCCGCGCTCCATCGCCAAGGCCGCCGAGCAGTACCTGATCTCATCGGGCGTCGGCGACACCGCCTTCTTCGGTCCGGAAGCCGAGTTCTTCATCTTCGATGACGTGCGCTTCGAAGCCTCGATGGCGAAGACCTTCTATTCGATCGACTCGGTGGAAGCCTCGTGGAACATCGGCACGGAATACGAGACGGGCAACCTCGGCCACCGTCCATCGGTCAAGGGCGGCTACTTCCCGGTTCCGCCGATCGACAGCGCCCAGGACATCCGCGGCGAGATGCTCGCCATCATGGGCGACCTCGGGATCAACCCGGAAAAG
>JBJKRM010000368.1:0-5587 GCA_046704685.1 Rhizomicrobium sp. | reverse complement strand
CCTCCGACCCGCTGCCCTCGGCCGATGCACTCTCGATGACAAGATGGTCGTCGCGTGGTCTCAGGTATCACGCTTACGACACCTCGCAGATGCCGACAGTCCGATAGGGCGTCGCCGCTCAGTGGTGACTGCGCCACAACGGGGTCCGAAGCCGACGACGGTCGGGCGGTTTCTTCGTTCGGGCTGAGCCGGCAGCCGGGCGTGCAGTGCCGCGTCCCTGGAGGGGGTAGGGCAGATCCGGCATTCTGCAAGGCCGTGCCGGGCGGGGCTGATTTGCGCGTGGTGCTGCATATCGTGGATTCCATTCGCGGGCAGGGCGTGTTACTTGCTCGCGCCCATGACTCCCGCCCTTGATATTCGCAATCTCCGCAAGGTCTACCGCCGCGGCAACGTCGCGGTGGATGACCTGTCTATGTCGATCGCGCCGGGGGATTTCTTCGGCTTTCTCGGCCCCAATGGTGCCGGCAAGTCGACGACTATCCATTGCGTCACCGGCATTGCCACCGTCACCTCGGGCACGATCGAGGTCTATGGTGTCGATGCGGTGAAGAACTACCGCGAGGCGCGCCGGATGGTCGGGTTGTCGCCGCAGGAGTTCAATGTCGATCCCTTTGCCACTCCGGTGCAGATCGTGGACTGGATGGGCGGCTATTTCGGCCTTGCCGTAGCCGATCGCAAGCGCCGGACCGAGGAACTCATCGAACGCTTTGCCCTGGTGGAGCACCGCAAGAAGACGTTCCGCGAGCTGTCGGGCGGCCTCAAGCGCCGCGTGATCCTGGCGCGCGCCATGGTCCATCAGCCCAAGCTCTTGATCCTCGACGAGCCGACGGCCGGCGTCGATGTCGAGCTGCGCCTCGACCTCTGGCGCTATCTCGCCGAGCTCAACCGCGATGGCACCACCATCCTGCTCACCACCCATTACCTCGAAGAGGTGGAACGGCTCTGCCGCAACATCGCCATCGTCAGCCGCGGGAAGATCATCCGCCGGGGGCCCAAGCAGGGTTTCATGGACGACGGCCTGGAGGCCGCCTATCTCAGCGCCACGGGTGCCAAGCCCGACCACATCGCGGCGGAGGCATCATGACCGTCAACTGGATCGGTGTCTGGACCATCATCCGGCGCGAACTCGCGCGGCTGTTCCGCGTGCCCATCCAGGCCTTCGTGGCGCCCTGGATCTCGGCCTTGATGTTTATTTTCGTCTTCGGTTTCGTGGTGGGCCCCCGCATCGCCTCGATCGGCGGCCACCGCTATCTCGAATTCGTGCTGCCCGGCATCCTGATGATGAACATCATCAACGCAGCCTTTCTGCAGGCTTCCTCGCAAATCTACTTCCAGCGCTTCTTGCGCTATGTCGAGGAAACGCTGGTGGCTCCCTTGAGCTACGCCGAGATGATCGCCGGTTCGCTGGCGACTGTGCTGTTTCGCACCTTGATGACGGCGTTCGGCATCCTGGCTATCGCCGCACTCTTCGGCGCCACCAGGCTCGAATCCCTGCCGGAGTTCATTTTTTGGGTGGTCATCGTCTCGGGCATCTTCGGCCTGCTTGGCATCGGCATCGGGCTGTGGGCGAATAATTTCGAGCAGCTGACGGTGCTCAACATCTTTTTCATCACGCCGCTGTCCTTCGTGGGCGGTGTCTTCAACACGGTCAACATGCTGCCCAGCTGGCTGCGCTGGCTCGCCTGGGGCAATCCTTTCTTCTATTTCATCAACGGCATCCGCCACTCGATGATCGGCTTCGAGGAAGCGCCCGAGCTGTTGGGAGCGGGCCTTTCACTGGGCATGTTCGTGATTCTCGCCATCACGGTCTGGCGACTGTTTTCGGTCGGATACGGGCTGCGCGAATAGCCGCAGGATTGCGGCGAAACCTTGGAATTTCCTACGATTTTTGCACGCTGGCATAGACGTCTGGAAGCTGCGCAACTATTCTCCACACCGTTTTCTGCGAGGGATATCCATGTCGTTTGTCGCACGACTCTCGCTGGTTTTGGCTTTCTGCGCCGTCGCACTGCCCGCAAGCGCTGCGGACCAGCCCACTCTTCTCGGTGTCTCCAGGGACTGGACGGCTTATTCCGCCCAAACCGCCGACGGGAAGGTGTGCTATGCGCTGTCGCGGCCCATCGCCGTGTCGCCCAGGAAGGCGGCGCGCGACCCCATTTTCGTGCTCGTCAGCACTTGGCCCAACCGTCATGTGAAGGACGAAGTGCAGATCGTTCCCGGCTACCCCTACCGGGATGGAGAGCCGGTATATGCCCAGGTTGGCCGTACGCGGACGGAATTCTTCACCCGCAACAACGGCTCGGACGGTTCGGCCTGGGTCAAGGACCTCGACAACGAGGCCGCTCTGGTTCGGGCGATGCGGGGTGGCAACCGCATGACGGTGACGGGTATGTCGAGCCGCGGCACGCGGACGGCCGACACCTACTCGCTGAGCGGCGTCTCCGCTGCGCTCGAACGCGCGCACAGGGCGTGCGAGTAGCAGGCAGGCAGCAAACTACGGTGTCATGGTCCGCGACTGCGGGCCATGACAATTAGGGGGGAAGTTGCTAACTACCCCCCATGCCCACCCAACCCCTCATCGGCCTGACCCAGGGCCAGCTGAAAGAGACGCTGATCGCCGCCGGCGTGCCGGAAAAGGCTGCGCCCATGCGCATGCGCCAGCTGTGGAACTGGGTCTATGTGCATGGCGCCCGCGAATTTGCCGGCATGTCGAACCTGGCCAAGGACTTCCGCGCCCGGATGGAGGAGGGATTCTCCCTGGCGCGCCCCGAAGTGGTCACCGAACAGATCTCCCAGGACGGCACCCGGAAGTGGTTGCTGCGTTCCGGCGGTCAGGAGTTTGAGACCGTCTTCATCCCCGAGCCGGGTCGGGGCACGCTGTGCATCTCCTCCCAGGTCGGCTGCACGCTCAATTGCCGCTTCTGCCATACCGGCACCCAGAAGCTGGTGCGCAATCTCACCCCCGGCGAGATCGCTGGCCAGGTGATGGTGGCCCGCGACAGCCTGGGAGACTGGCCCTCGACGGGAGAAAACAGGCGCATCACCAATGTGGTGATGATGGGCATGGGCGAGCCGCTGTACAATTTCGACAACGTCAAGGCCGCGCTTTCCATCGTCGCCGATGGTGATGCGCTGGCCTTCTCCAAGCGCCGCGTCACGCTCTCCACCTCCGGTGTGGTGCCGATGATCAAGCGCGCCGGTGAGGAGATCGGTTCGGCGCTCGCCATCTCCTTGCATGCCGTGCGCAACGACATCCGTGACGTGCTGGTGCCGCTCAACAAGAAGTATCCTATCAAGGAATTGCTGGAGGCCTGCCGCAGCTATCCCGGCGTCTCCAATGCGCGGCGCATCACCTTCGAATATGTGATGCTGAAGGACGTCAACGACGGTCTGGCGGATGCCCGCGAGCTGGTGAAGCTGCTGAAAGGCATTCCTTCGAAGATCAACCTGATCCCGTTCAATCCCTGGCCCGGCGCGCCCTATGAATGCTCCGACTGGGAGCAGATCGAGAAGTTCGCCGAGATCGTCAATCGCGCCGGCTATGCCTCGCCGGTGCGCACCCCGCGCGGGAGGGACATCATGGCCGCTTGCGGCCAGTTAAAGAGCGAAAGCCAGAAGCAGCGGGCGAGCGAACGGTATGCAGAGATGCGGTCGGCGGAGCTGCAGAAGATGGCGGAATAGGGCTTCACCGCTTGTACCGCGCGATTAGGTCCTGATAGGCCGGCAAGGCGTCTTTGTACCCGGCTTCGGAGTTCGCCGAGAGCACGAACATCAAGTAATAGCCGTCTTCCTGGCCATAGGCGACGCATTCCCAGTTTTTCGGTTTTGTATAGGTGACAACCGTCAGAACCTGCCCATCGCCGGTCGTCAGTGCTGGTGCATCAGCGATCGCGGCGCCTTCCTTTCGGAAGGTGCTCTGGTCATCGGCGATGAAGCTGGACAGTGTCGACTTGATCTTGAATTCCCAGTCGTATCGTTCCGTATAGATCGCACGGGCATAGATGATCGCTGGGGCACCGGAGAACGTCTGTCCGTCAGGGATAAGAACGTTGCTGCCGTTCGAACCCAGCTTCAGATTCAGCGTTTGGTCGCCGTGCCAGCCCTTCAACTCTGGGAGCTTCGGCCACCAATAGAAGCAGATTTCGTTTTTGTGGCACCCGGGTGCTGCGACCTTGACGATTTTAGCCTGTGCGGGGACGCCGGCTGTGAGCAAGAGCAGTGCTAACAATATAGTGATCTTGCGCATGATCCCCCCAAACCCAACCGGCATATTATAGTGCATCTCGCTCTATATGGACTGAGACACATTGGTTGGGCCTTTTTCAAGATGCACGCCACTGCCTTCACCTTGTGCTATCCTGCATCGTCTGGGGGGCTGCCATGACGAATGCTCTGGAAGAGGCTCGGGCGCGATTCCGGCAGCGCTTCGAGGATATCGGCATCGCTCATTGGGCGACGGAACTCCTCGCCCTGGCGCGCCCCGCTGTCCTTTACCGTCCCGAGCCGGCCATCTTCGAAGGAGACATTCCGGTCGGCGTCTCGAAAATCGGCGGCAAGCCCGATCTGCCCGATGCCTATCCCTGGCCGGAGGATCTGCGTGTGCCGGGGTCGGTGCTGTCGTTTGTGGTGCAGATCGACCTCTCGCAAGTACCGCCCGGCGTGCTCGACATCGACCTGCCGCCCGACGGCTTGTTGTCGGTATTTGCCCATCCCGAGGAGTTCGACATCGGCCGTCTGTTGTGGAGCCCGCCAGGAACGCTGGCGCGTCGCGATCCGCCCGGCGAGGCCCGTATCTGGCCGGTGCGACGGCTTGAGGGCTGTGTGGAGATGACCATCGACACCCAGCGCCGCGATTTCCCGCGGGTGGAGGACGAGCGGCCCTTCCAGGTTCTGGAGCAGCGCGAGGACGACCAGGTGGTTCAATGGGTGGCGATCCCTTCGTCATCCAGTGCCCGATGACGGAGACCTGCGATCAGATCGCCGGCGATGCCGGGCGGTTGGAAGGTGCTGCCGCCCGCTGGCTCCACATCCTGCAGATCGGCAGTGTGGATGCCGCCGAGATGCACTGGGGCGACGGTGGCAGCCTGTATCTCTGGCTGCGGGCCGGCGATCTCGCCGACCGTCAGTTCGGCAACGCAGTTGTAACGATGCAATGTTACTAGTGGTGTGGTTCCCAAGTTCGCGATTTCGCGGATATCATCCTCGGGTGCGAATGGTGGAACAAAAACGACAATAGATTCAATGAGTTGTATAGTGTTGTTCGATTTCGGAATTCACCAGAAACCAATACCGAGATGATGCGAATTTGGGAATCGGAACACGGGTGACGCCGTTTCCAACCAGCGGCCGGTGTGGTTTGCTTGGTGGGACGCATTCAAAACGAGGGCTGAACATGGCCGTCAAGAAATCGTCCGTGCGCAAGACCCGCGCGAAAACCACGCAGCCCATGGTCAAGAAGACGGCGCGCGGCAAGAAGGCACCTTCGGCGATGGAACGGCTGGAAGGGGCGATCCTGGCCAAGGTGGCCGAAGCCGATGAATTGGCGGTGGAAATGGGACTGGCTGGTGCCGTTCCGCCGGGGAACTCA
>JBJKRM010000367.1:0-2855 GCA_046704685.1 Rhizomicrobium sp. | reverse complement strand
CCCGAAGCTGCGCCGCCCCACGGCTCTGAATTGCGGCGCTTCGCCCAATGTCAGCGCCGCCAGCGTCTCCACCGCGCTGTGGCCGGCCGCACCAAGCACCATGGGAGCGGTAAAGACCTCCAGCCGGTCGGCCAGGCCACGATCCAGGAACGCGGCATGGACGGTCGCACCGCCCTCCACCAGCAGGCGCGTCATGCCGCGCTGCGCCAGATCCGACAAGACCATTTCCAATCTGGGCCGCCCCAGCACGTCCTTGTCGACCCGCACCACCTCGATGCCGCAGGTTGTTAACGCTCCCCCACCTTCGGCGACCGTGTAGACGATGGTGGGAACATTCTGCGCCGTCTGGGCGAGCTTGGACCATTCCGTCAGCCGCAAGCGGCTGTCCAGCACCACGCGCAGCGGCGAACGGTCCTCCAGCCCCGGCAGCCGGCAGGTCAGCATCGGATCATCGGCCAGCGCCGTCCCCACGCCTACCAGAATGGCATCGTTGCGCGCCCGCATCAGATGGCCGAAAGCGCGCGCCGCTTCGCCGGTGATCCATTGGCTTTCGCCGGTGGCGGTGGCCGTCTTGCCGTCCAGGCTCTGGGCGATCTTCACCGTGACAAGTGGTTTGCCCTGGCGCAGGCGCTTGAAGAAACCGGCATTCAATTCCGCCGCTTCCGTGGCGCAGACGCCGGTGGCTATCTCCACCCCCGCGTCGCGCAGCCGCAGCAGGCCGCGCCCGTTGACCCGCGGATCGGGGTCTTCCATCGCCACCACGGCGCGCGCCACACCTGCCGTTACCAGCGCCTCGGCACAGGGCGGCGTGACGCCATGATGCGAGCAGGGCTCCAGCGTGACATAGGCCGTGGCGCCGCGTGCGGCGTCCCCTGCCTGCTGCAGCGCCAGCGTTTCGGCATGCGGCCGACCGCCTCTGGCCGTGCGGCCCCGTCCGACGATCACGCCATCCTTGACGATGACGCAGCCGACCGCCGGATTTGGCGCCGTCTCGCCCAGCGCCCGCGCCGCCAAGCGCAAGGCATGGCGCATGTGGTGCATATGCTCGGTCATGCACCACCTTTCACCTCCCCCCTTGAGGGGGAGGTCGCCGCCGCAGGCGGCGGGTGGGGGGTGCTCTCCAACGCGTGCACGATCTCCTCGATTACTTGCCGAAGCTCTTTGAACACGCGCCAATTGCCAAAACGGATCACTCGATATCCATGGGTCTCAAGCCAAACGGTCCGCTCGGCATCGTGGGCCATGCTCTGAGCGGCCCCATGCTGATCACCATCCAACTCAATGACCAGCCTCGCCTCCGGGCAGAAGAAATCGGCAACGTAGGGACCAATCGGCTGTTGTCGCCTGAATCGAAAGCCCGCAATTTGTTTGTAGCGGAGTACAGACCAAAGCTTACGCGCCGCACCTGTGAGGTTTGACCGCAAGCTTCTCGCGAATGAATTCGCCATACCGCCGCCGTAGCCCCCACCCGCAGCGCTTCGCGCTGCGACCTCCCCCTCAAGGGGGGAGGCTAAGAAGACAATACACGCTCTGTCGCCACTTCAGTCCTTGTCGTCCACCCCGCCATGGATCTCGCCGAGGATGGCCTCAAAATCCTTGGCCTCCCGGAAGTTCTTGTAGACCGAGGCGAAGCGGACATAAGCCACCTTGTCGAGACTCGACAGCGCCTGCATCACCAGCTCGCCGATCATCGGCGACGGAATCTCGTTCTCGCCCATGCTTTCCAGGCGGCGGACGATGCCGGTAATCATACGATCGACCCGCTCACGCTCCACCGGGCGCTTGCGTAGCGCGTGGTTGATGGAGCGCTCCAGCTTGTCGCGGTCGAACGGCTCGCGGCGGCCGCTTTTCTTGACCACGATCAACTCGCGCAACTGCACGCGTTCGAAGGTGGTGAAGCGTCCGCCACATTCCGGGCAATGGCGGCGCCGCCGTATGGCGGAGTTGTCCTCACTCGGACGGCTGTCTTTGACCTGGGTGTCGTCGTGACCGCAGAAGGGGCAGCGCATGGGATACCTATTGATAGATAGGGAACAGGCTACACAGCTCGCGTACGCGCGCGCGCACTTTGGCTTCGACCTCGGGATCGCCCGCCTCGCCCTTCTGGCCGAGGGCGTCGACCACCTCGATAATCAAATTGCCGATCTCCTTGAATTCCACCGGGCCGAACCCGCGCGTGGTTCCCGCCGGGGAACCCAGACGAATGCCTGAGGTGATGGCCGGCTTCTCGGTGTCGAACGGCACCGCATTTTTGTTGCAAGTGATGAAGGCTCGATCGAGCGCCTTCTCGGCGGCGCGACCGACCGTCTTCTTGGGCCTGAGGTCGACGAGCATCAGATGCGTGTCGGTGCCGCAGGAAACGATGTCGAGACCGCCGTCGAACAGCGTCTCGGCCAGGGTCTTGGCGTTCTCCACCACAGCCTTGGCATAGGCCTTGAAGTCCGGCTTTAAGGCCTCACCAAAAGCCACTGCTTTGGCTGCAATAACATGCATCAAAGGACCACCCTGCAGACCAGGGAAAACGGCCGAATTGATCTTCTTGCCGAGGTCTGGATCGCGCGACAGGATCATGCCACCGCGAGGTCCGCGCAGGGTCTTGTGGGTGGTGGTGGTTACCACATGGGCGTGGTCGAGCGGATTGGGATGCGCCCCGCCCGCCACCAGTCCGGCGAAATGGGCCATGTCGACCATGAAATAGGCGCCCACCTCCTCGGCGATCTGGCGGAAGCGGGCAAACTCGATGAACCGGGGATAGGCCGAACCGCCGGCGATGATCAGCTTGGGCTTGTGCTCGCGCGCGACGGCGGCGACTTCGTCCATGTCGATCCGGTGGTCGTCGCGGCGCACCTTGTAGG
>JBJKRM010000366.1:0-5572 GCA_046704685.1 Rhizomicrobium sp. | reverse complement strand
TTCCTTAAGCTTACTACTCCTCCCAAATGAACTCGTCAACAGGTTCCTAAACACATGCGTATCGCCTTGTATGAGCCGGATATTCCGCAGAACACTGGGGCCTTGATCCGGCTTGGTGCCTGCTTCGGCATTCCAGTGGACATTATCGAACCCTGTGGGTTCCTATTTACCGACTCCAAGTTGAAACGAGCCGGCATGGACTACCTGGAGCAGGTTGAGGTGGTTCGGCATACCTCCTGGGCCGCGTTCTGTGACGCCCGCGCCGGCCAGCGCCTGGTGCTGCTGACCACCAAAGCGAACACCGTTCACTGCGAATTTGCATTCCAAGGCGATGATGTGTTGATCGTCGGGCGTGAGAGCGCCGGCGTCCCCGAAACGGTGCACCGTGCCATCGCGGCCCGCCTGCGGATTCCCATGAGACCCGGAATGCGCTCCCTCAACGTGGCCCAGGCCGGCGCCATCGTGCTCGCCGAAGCGCTGCGTCAAACAGGAGGCTTCGTCCGATGCGAGACAGAGCGATGATCCGTGCTACCCCGTACTGGCAAAGAAGCCGCCCCATCACCAAATCGTGGAGGTGATGCCGCCGTTTGGGGCCGCCAAGCCACGTTACGGAAGCTCCATTCTCCTGTATGACGGCGTAAGCGTTCCGTCCTTTGTGAGGAAAGAGGTCTCTTGGGCTCCTTCGCTTTCTTCGACATCTTCACCGAAGGCGGTTTTTTCGCACTTCTCCAGGTCCTGCTGATCGACGTCGTGCTGGCCGGCGACAATGCGGTCGTCATCGGCATGAGCGCGGCGCAAGTCGCCAAGGCCGATCGCAAAAAGGTGATCTTCTGGGGCCTGCTGGCCGCGGTGGTGCTGCGCATCCTGCTGGCGGTCTTTGCCGTGCACCTGCTGCGCTACATCCCGCTCGTCATCGGCGGCGGCTTCCTGCTGCTATGGGTCACTTGGCGGCTGTGGCGCGATGTGCGCCATACCAACAAAGAGCACCATGCGACCAAACTGCTGTCCGAAAACGGCCTTCCCGAATGCCATTGCAAAACACCGTCGCAGACCCATCAGCAGACCATCCGCCGGGCCATCATCAGCATCGCGGCGGCGGACATCTCGATGTCGCTCGACAATGTGCTGGCCGTGGCGGGCGCCGCGCGCAACCATATCGGCGTCCTGGTGATCGGACTGATGCTGTCGATCGCCCTGATGGGCTTCGCGGCCACCATCATCGCCAAACTGCTGCACAAATATCCCTGGATCAGCTATGCGGGCGTCTTCATCGTGCTGTTCGTCGCCGTGCGCATGATCTGGGACGGCTTCATGCGCCTGGTGGAGGCCGGTGGCCTGGATGGCACCTTGCGCTTCCTCGGCATGAGTTAGGTCAGTCTCAGCAGCACTGCCGTGGCATCGTCGCTCTTTTTGAAGCGCGGGAATTGGCGGCCTTCCGCATCGCCGTCCTCGATAGCCCGCAGCTGTTCGCCCAAAGCTTTCAGGCCCTTGTCGACGGCAGCCTGCATCAGGCCATCACCATCATAGGCACCGTAATCGCTGGTCAGCGCGAAAAATCCATCGCTGCAGAGCAAAACCAGCGTGCCCGGCGGCGCCGCGAGGCGCGCCCGCGAAACATGCTCGGAACTCTCGGGCTGCGGGCCGAACAGCCAGGTGCCGCCCGGAACATTGACCTTGTTGCGGGCCTCCTGGAAGAACGGCAGGAACTCGGCGCGGGCGATCGCTCCCACCGGGGCCACACCTTTTTCCTGCGACAAGCGGGCGGCATCATTGGCTTCCGATGTTTTCTTGTCGAAGGCGATGCCAACCACTTCGCAAGGCGCGCCGGGGCGCTGCACCAGGGCCGAACAATCGCCGAACCACAAGGCATCAAAACCGCCGTCATGGGCGACAGCGAGCATCATGGAGGCGTAAGGGTTCTCATAACGCTCGCGCGGGGGCCGGCGGCGCAAGCCCACAAAGGAGCGTTCCGCATCGGTGAGCGCATGGCGCAGGGCGGCGCGCGGTGAATCGCCGTCCCGTAGATGAGAGATCAGCCGGCGGGCGCCGAACTGGGCGATCCAGGCCGCATCGCTCTTGCCCGGCAGCAGCGGATCGCTGACCGTGGTGGCGCCGTCGAACACCGTGGCGGCAAACGGCTCCGCCAGGACCGAATCCTCGTTCGGCTTGGCCGGATCCCCCGGCAGGCTCAGCGTGTCCAGAATCTCGAAAGCCATCAGCGCACAGCCTGTACCACGGCTTTGAGACGTTCGGCGAGCGCCAAGGCATCTTCGGTGAAATCACTGTCGATCCACCAGCTTTCCACTTCCGCAAGCACCTGACCGACCAACGGCCCTTTGGGAATCCCGGCGCGCATCACATCGTCGCCGGTCAGGGGGAAGCGCGGCCGCTGCCAGGCGTCGGTCATGGCCAAGAGGGCGCGCCATTGCACGGCACAGCGCGGCTGCTGCGCCCAGGCCAGCATCAACCGGTCTTTGAAGCGCTGCGCCCCGAAGCGATACAGCAGCTTGCGCACCTCGCGCGCCGAGAAATAGGGCACCAGCTTCTCCGCGGCGCCGGCCAGATCGCCCAGACGTTCGCGTTGCACATTCGACAGCCGCCAGCGCCCGGCAATGGCTTGCGCCACCTCCGGCGCACCATTCGCAGGCAGTAGCGCTGCCAGACGCAACAGTGGATCCGGCGCGAAGAAGTTTTCCGCATCAATCTGGGCCAGGGCCTCGAACCGCGCGACATTGGCTGCACCCGGAAACACTTCGGGGAGGATGGCGGCCTCAGCCATCGCCTGCAGCACGGGAACGGGATTCTCCGCCTCCAGAAGACGCAGCATTTCCTTGGCGATGCGTTCGCCGGAGAGCTTGGCGAGACCGCGCCGCTCCTGTTCGGCGGCGCGCTGCGCTTCGGCATCGAGATCACCACTGCCATACCAGGCATGGAAGCGGAACAGCCGCAGAATGCGCAGATAATCCTCACGAATGCGGGTCACCGCGTCGCCGACGAAGCGCACGTGTCCGGCCTTGAGATCGGCAACGCCGCCGACGGTGTCGAGAACGTTGCCCTCGGCATCGGCATAAAGCGCGTTCATGGTGAAATCCCGCCGCTGGGCATCTTCCGCCCAATCGGTGGTGAAGGCGACGACGGCGCGGCGGCCATCGGTTTCCACATCGCGGCGCAAGGTGGTCACCTCGTACGGCGTGCCGTTCACAACCGCGGTGATGGTGCCGTGTTCGATGCCGGTGGGAACAACCTTGATGCCGGCGGCCGTCAACACCTCGCGCACCGTCTCCGGCACCAGAGGCGTGGCGATATCGACCTCGGTGACCGGCTTGCCCAGCAGCGCGTTGCGCACCGCGCCACCGACGAAACGCGCCTCGCCCAAAGCGGTCATGAGCTTCACTGCCTGGGGCGCCGTCATCCAAGGTTGGGGATCAAGCCGCGTCATCGCAATCGCTCTGCCAGCTCCACCAGAATCGCGGCGGTGGCGCCCCATATATAGTGGTTTTCGTGCTGGAAGGCGTAGAAGCGGCGCTGGTCACCCCGGAATTGGCGCCGGTCTTCCCGGCAATTTGCCGGATCCAAGAGGAAGCCCAGCGGCACTTCGAAAACACCGTCCACCTCATTGGCGTCCGCCGCCACCGAAAAGCCCTGGCGCAGCAATCCTACCACCGGCAGCACCGCAAATCCGGTGATCGTTTCATAAGGCGCCAAGAAACCGGCCACGGAGACGTAATCCGCCGCAATGCCGGTCTCCTCCTGAAGCTCGCGCAGAGCGGTTTCGACCAGCGACGCATCACCGTCATCGGCGCAGCCGCCCGGAAAACTCACCTGCCCGGCATGGCGCGGCAGCGACTGGCTGCGACGGGTGAACAGCACGGTCGGCTCGCTGCGGGCCACCACGGGAATCAGCACCGCCGAGGGCACCAACGCTCCAAGCTTCGGGGGACGGATGGAAGGATTGAGATCGTAATCACTGCGGGTCGGCGCGAGCGGCAAGGGCGGCGGCTCCGGCAACAGCCGCGCCGCCAGTGCGTTGAGCGACAGATAGGCGTCCGCCTTCATGCGCCCGGCCCCAAAGGGAAGAACACACCATCGCTCCAGACGCCGAGCATGCCGTCGCGGCGCCATTCGGCGAGATCGGCCAGCTGATAGAACACGGGACGGGCAATCTTGGCCTCGAGCCCGCCCCGGACATGCACATAGGGCGAGGGTTCCTGTGTTGCCGGATCGATCTCGACCCGGATGGAGTGATCCGGCCCGATCGTGGTTTCGTCGCCCACATTGGTGGTGAACACGAGTTTTTGATCACGGCCTTCGCCATCGACGCGCAGCAACACCGCAAGAAACGGCGCATCTTCGACCGTGATCTTCATCTTCTCGGCCGGCGTGACGAGATAATAGCCGTCGGTCTCCCGGCGCAGGACGGTCGAGAACAGGCGCACCAGCTCCTGGCGCCCAATCGAGGTGCCCTCGTGGTACCACGTGCCATCACGCGCAATACGGATGTCGATCGTCCCGCAATGCGCCGGATTCCACCGCTCAACCGGCGGGATGGCGCCCGCCAGCTTGGCCAATTCCTGAGAAACACCGCGATTCATGGCGGCCTGCCGTCCTTGTTGCCCCAGCCCCGGCGGGGTACAAAACCCGTCAGCCAACAAGGATAGGCAGGCTGCAGCACTGCCTGCAACCTGGATAGCGTTGATGAACGACACGATCGGCGAAGAACTGAAGGGGCCGGCAGTACAGCGTGCCGAACGCGCTGCGGAAATCGCGGCCCAAGTGCGAGACGGCATCGGCCACGTCATCTTCGGACAGAAGGACGTGATCGATCAGGCGCTGATCACCCTGCTGGCCGGTGGCCACGGTCTGCTGATCGGTGTTCCGGGACTGGCCAAGACCAAGCTGGTGGAAGCCATGGGCACGGTGCTCGGCATGGACTGGAAACGCATCCAGTTCACCCCGGACCTGATGCCGGCCGACATCATCGGCTCCGAAGTGCTGGAAGAAAGCGGCGACGGCCACAGAGCCTTCCGCTTCATCAAGGGACCGGTGTTCACACAGCTTCTGATGGCCGACGAGATCAACCGCGCATCCCCACGCACCCAGTCGGCGCTGCTGCAGGCGATGCAGGAGCGGCAGGTGACGGTCGCCGGCACGCGCTTCGATCTGCCCAAGCCGTTCCACGTGCTCGCCACCCAGAACCCGTTGGAGCAGGAAGGCACCTATCCGCTGCCCGAGGCCCAGCTCGACCGCTTCCTGTTGCAGATCGACATCGGCTATCCCGACAAGGAGGCCGAAAAGCAGATGCTGCTCGCCACCACCTTCGGACAGGAGAAGGCACCGGCGCGCGTCTGCGGTCCTGAGGCGCTGATCGAAGCCCAGGCCGTGGTGCGGCGCATCCCGGTGGGCGACAAAGTCGTCGAATCCATCCTGCGCCTAGTGCGGGCCGCGCGCCCGGATGCGGATGGAGTGAGCGACCTGCGCAACGTGATCGCCTGGGGCCCCGGACCGCGTGCATCCCAAGCCTTCATGCTGGCGGCCCGCGCCCGCGCCTTGATCGAAGGGCGGCTGGCGCCGT
>JBJKRM010000365.1:0-3969 GCA_046704685.1 Rhizomicrobium sp. | reverse complement strand
CGGTCTTAAACGTGCCGTTTCGTGCAGCAGCGGTCTTTTTGTCAAGGGCCGGCCTTGAACCGCTATACCCGCCGCGCCACCACGCTCATCGTGTCCAGCATGAAACTGCCGTCGGCCTCGATCGCGAAATGCTCGCGCACCGTGTCCGGCATCTGCTCCATCAGGGCGCGAATGGCATCGGCCAGCACCGGCGGCGTCTGCATACGGGCGATCCAACTGGCATAGTCGAGCCGGATGCGATGGCGCTTCGGCGCTTCCGGCGCAAATCCGGCCGTCTCCAGCATCTGAAGCCACTCGCGCACCGAATAGTCCCGCACATGCGAGGGGTCGCGCAGCATTTCCACCGTCTGCAGGAAGGTGTCGCACAGCACATGGTCGGGCGCCACGGCGTCCATCACCATCAGCGGCCCGCCCGGCTTGAGGACCCGGTGCGTTTCGCGCAATGCCGCCGGCACATCCGGCCAGTGGTGGGTCGAGTAGCGGGTGGCCGCGAAATCGAACATGGCGTCGGCGAACGGCAGGGCTTCGGCTTTGCCCTGCTGGGTGCGCAAATTCGCCAGGCCGCGCGCCGCGGCCTCCTGCGCCACCGCTGCCAACATGGCGTCCGACAGATCATAGGCGACCACTTCGCCCGCATGTGGCGCCATGGTGAAACTGACATGCCCGCCACCGCAGCCGAGATCGAGCACGCGGCCGTAAGGCTGCGTCGTGACATGGGCTTTCAGGGCATCGAGGTCTTCGCCGCGCGCGTGTACGGCGCTCGCCACATAAGCGGCGGCGCGTGGGCCGAATTGCCTGGCGGCCAAAAGATGGGAGGTGCGATCAGTCATTGCGCGGCCTTAGCACGGCCGCTGCGCTGCGTTCCAGTTCTAGCTGTCATGCAGATCGAGGAACCCCGCGATGGTCTGCAACAACGACAGGGCGTCATCGCGGGAGGAACAACCGATCTTGATGTCGTCACCCAGCCTGCGCCGCAGGACGACACCGTATGATGCTCTGTCGTAGCCGCGCTCGCGCTTTCCGATATGTGCTGCGATGATGTCGGAGAGGCTGACGGAAATGCGCCGGAACGGCAGGAAACCGGCAAGCCGGTAGACTGCCGCGCTGTTGCGGGTCCGGTCGAGGTCGAGGAATGCGCCGGTGTTGTCGAAACGGACACAGGCAATACGCAGGCGATCATTGCTGTGTTGCAGGACAGGCATGGCAAGCCCCTTACCGGGAAACTTGTTCAACCTTGTGACAGTGTCAACCACACTCTGTGCGATTGATATGCTGCTGCAACAAATTGGCCGGGCTCAAGATCTCATTTTTTTGGGCACGTTGCGGGCCACCTGCGGCGACATTTTCTTTGCCGCGGCTTCATCTTTCTTGCTGCCGGCCTGGTCGCCCAGCTTGGCTTTGGCCGCGCCCCGCTCATAGAGATAGCGCGCGACCTGTGGGAAGACCCGCGCCGCGTGGCCGAAGTCGTGCACCGCCTTGGCGTATTTGCCTTGCACGTAGTAGCCATAGCCGCGGGCCTCGAGATCCGGGCCGGAGTCCTGGTCTATCTGCAGTGCCCGCGAGCATTGGTAGACGCCTACGGTGACGCGATCGGTATGGACCAGCGATTGGCACAGCCCTGAAAGAACGCGCTCGGACGAGGCGCCCAGCTTTTCGCCCCGTTCGTAATCGGCTGCTGCTTCCTTGTACATATGGGCATTGCGGCGCAGCTCGGCGCGGTGCATCACCGTCCCAAGGTCCTTGGGTTTGCTGCGGACAATGTCGTTGTAATCTTCAGCGGCGCCTCTGTAGTCGCCCAGTTGCTCGAGCAGGATGGCATGGAACTGGCGCAGGCCGAGATTGTCGGGGGAGAGTTTCAGTGCAGCCGAGAAATCGTCCACCGCCTGTCTCGTTTCGTGTAGTTCGTTGTAGGCGCCGCCGCGAAGAACATAGAGCTGGAAGTTCGCACCGGGCTTCATGCGGATGGCGTCGCTCAATTCTGTGATGCTTTTCTCCGTTTTGCCATCGCGCGAATAGGCCAGTCCGAGCGTGTAGTGGATGGCATAGGTGAGCTCGTCGCTGAAGGTGTGGCCCGATGCTCGCAGACCAGTCAGGAGTTGCTCTGTCTTCTTCAAGTCTCCCGCTTCGGCAGCCTTGGTGGCCTCCTTGTAGACACCCCAGTCCTCTGCTTCGGTGCTCGCTGCCGGTGTCGTCGACCCCGATGCCCCAGTTGAGCCGGAAGTGGTCGAGCCGCCCGTCTTGGTGACCGTGAATGTCTCGTCGTAGCTTTGGGAAATCTTCTTGAGAGCCTTGGCCGTTGCGGCGCGGACGGAGCCTTCGCACAGCGGCTTGTCGATGGTGCTGGTGAACTCCCGGTGCACTGCCAGCGTGTTGTTGGCGAAGGTCCAATGCGCCGTGAATTTGAGGTTGTCCGTCGACACGTCGGTGTCCTGCGGCAGGACATTGATGGTGTACCCGGCCGGCACTTCCAGTGAGATGTCCTCGATCGCCTGAGCGCTATAGCAGGCGGTGGCCTCCTTGGCCTTGTCGGCATCGCCGTAGAGCGGCCCCATCATCTCGTCGCCGGCCATCATGGCGACGCGCAGTCCGCCGGGCATGCTGGTCGCCTTGCCGTCGAGCGGGTCCGACCAGCCCTTGGAGGTGAATTTGCCGGTGACGGTGTAGGAGGGACCGGGCACCATCGGCGGATCCTCGGTCAGTGTGCCGGTGGCGTCGTGATAGCCGCGCGCTGCGAGCTGGAGAGACGCGGCCTTTTCCGCCCCCAGCGCTTGGATGCCGAGACCGATCGCCCTGAGGGCGATGGCGTAAGGACCCGTCGCCGTCGTCGTGGTCGTGCCGGTCAAGGTCCCGTCCGCGGCCAGGTGCTGGACGCTGGTGGTGTGCAGCGATGCCGCTCCTGACTTCAGCACGGGCATGGTTGAGACCGACGCGCCGGACGCCGACGCGTAGACGATCGGCTTGCCGTACTCCGCCAGCGGCAGCACGCCGAAGGGGGCGATTTGCACGCTGCTGTCGAGATAGAGGTCGAACTCCGGAACATAGGTGATGACATGGTCGAGCTGAACGAAGGTGGGCGCCTCGGTCAGGGTGTAGGCATTGCTGGAGTTGATCAGCACGCTCTCCGCCTTGATGCCCTTGGCCTTGAGCAGTGCCTGCATCAGCACGTCATGGTCTTTGCAGTCGCCGTAGCCCTTGGCGAGGATCGCATCCACATCGTGCGGCACGAACGATCCCTGTCCCAGTTCCACGGCCACGTAGCGGACGTGCTTGACCACCCATTCATAGAGCTTGCGGGCCTGTTCCCGGCGATCCGTCACGCCGTCCGTGATCTGGTCGGCCAGCGCTTTGAGCTTCGGGGTCACCACGATCTTGGGCTGGGCCAGTGCGGCATAGGCGCGGCCGAGGGCGGTGTAGTTCTTGAAGCTGGAGATGAAGAATCTGGGCTCGTGATCGATCGGCGAGACGTTCACCGCCTCGGCCTGCTCCGGTGTGGGGGCGCTGTAATGCCAGGAATAGACGATGTTGTTGCCGTCCTGCTTCTTACTGAACTGGACGTCGTGGTTCTCGACCCGCAGCGCCATGCTCTTGGGCGCCGTGACGGTTTCGCGCACCTCCTTGAAGGACGCGGTGCGCGGAAAGATCTCGCCGGTGAGGAATTGGCCCGGGAAGCGGGGGTGCGGCGTCGTCAGCTTGATGGTGTAGACCGCGGTGTCTCCGGCCGCGAATTGCGGGAAGAACAGCACCTTGATGCGCAGGTCCGTCACCATCCCGGTTCGGGCCGCGCCGGGCGGGAGTTGTTCGAACACGGTGCTGAGGTCGACGGGAATCTTGGTTCCGTCCGCTTTCAGTGTGTACGCCTTGACGATCTCGAGCGTCTGCTGTCCGGCGTGGAACGGTATGTTGATGCGCGAGATCTGGAGCGCGCCGGCGTCGTTGATGGCACGCAATTCCGAATGCACGGTCTGAACC
>JBJKRM010000364.1:0-6563 GCA_046704685.1 Rhizomicrobium sp. | reverse complement strand
CAGCAGGAATGTCATCAGCGGCACGGACAGCATGATGATGGTCCAGAACCCCATGCGGACCACGGCCCGCACGCCGGCGCGATTGTTGGAGCTGCTGCCGAGGATGTGGGCGATCATCGGCGAGATCGCCGCGGTCGGCCCCAGACCGAACAACCAAGCGAAATAGAACACCGTGTTGCCAAGCGCGGCGCCGGCCAGGGCCTCTTTGGTCAGCCGGCCGAGCATGACGACGTCCGTCGTCAGGATGGCCATCTGGGCGAGCTGGGTGGCGACCAGCGGCCAAGCCAGCTTCATCAGTTCGCGCACTTCCAGCCGCCAGGGCGAAAGGGCGGAGACTGGGCGCTGGGTCTCGACGAAATTCATTTCCGTGCAGTCCGTCATGTCTCAAACGTCGTAAGGCCGGGCAAACGAAAAACCCTCCGGAGCGGGGCTCGGGAGGGTGGACAGGTCAACCGATCCAAAGAGATCTAGCCGGAACACATCCCGCGAGCCTTCACGGCAGATACGCCGCCCGGAAGGGCGTGCGCCTTAGCCGCAACCGCTGAAAAGACCGAATGGATCATCCGTTGACTCGCAAAGTTGCGCGAGAGCCCATCTCCCGCGCGGGCGTCGGGAGGTACGCCCCGATTTACGGGAAGTCAACACGCCAAGCGTGCATCGCGGCCCTGCGCAATGGCGCAGCATCCTGGCGCCGAGCCGGGTCGATAAAATCCGACCGATTGGATTAACGGCAATCTCATTGCTCAAACTTACAATAGTTGTCGTCAATGTTTGGGACTCCACTGCGGAAACGCGGCGGTGGGAGAACCGAATGGCAATGCAATCAGACTCTTGTCCGCCCGGTTCGGGAGTTTGTTCGCTCTACAGGCCGATCGAAAACCTGACGCACCCGCTCGCCGACAGGGTCCTGGCGTTCTGGCGCGACCGGCCTGTCGACGGAATCGTGATCGGTCGCGATGTGCCGTCGCGGGCGATCGCGTCGCTGTTGAGCCGGATCATCGTGCATGAGCCCATAGACGACGGGCGGGACTTCAAGGTGCGGGTCGCAGGCAGTGCGACGTCCCACCGTTTCGGCCTCGACATCACCGGCAAGACCATGTCCGAACTGTTCCCAACGCCCGATCTCCTGGCGCGCCGTGAGTCGGTCTTGCAGGCGATGCGCGAGGGGACGCCGCAGTTTGCCGACAGCGTCCTCGCCTTTGAGACCGGCGAAAAACAGCATGCCGAGCTGGCAATTCTGCCGGTTTATGCCCCGAATCATATCGATGTCTGGGCCATGACGGTCTGCTGCTTTTTCGATTGAGCATATCCCTGTAAGATGCCCGCATGGGGCCTTGGAACGTCGCTCATCGCGGGGGTGCCCAGCTGCGGGCCGAAAACACCTTGTCCGCTTTTGCGGACGCGGTCTGGCGCGGCTGTGACGGTGCCGAATTGGATGTCCAACTCACGCGGGACGGCGAGGTCGTGGTCTATCACGATTGGCACCTCAAGCCCGAGCTGTGCCGCAACGGCGACGGACGCTGGTTGTCGTCTCCAACGCCGCGCATCAAGGATCTCCGCTTCGAGGAGCTTCGCGCGTTCGATGTCGGCCGGGCCGATCCGGAGAGCGACTATGCCCGTAAGCACCCTGATGTCCGCTGGCAGGACAATGAATGCATTCCGTTGTTGTCCGAAGTGATCGCCGTGGCCAAGACGGCGCGCGGCGCGTTCCATCTGTTCGTCGAGTTGAAGACCTCCTTTGCCGACCGCGAGGAATCCGCTCAACCGGAGGACCTGGCGGAGCGGACCGTCGCCGTCATCAAGGATCATGGTTATCTCGATCGCACCGTGTTTGTCGGTTTCGATTGGGCGGGCCTCATCCATGTGAAGACGCTGGCGCCCGAGGCGCAATGCTGGTTCACCACGCTGCCGCATAGCTGGTTCGAGCCCGGCACGCCGCCCGCCGAGCATGATCCGCCGAGCGCGCCGGCGCTGCAGATGCTGCGCTATTGGGCGAACGAGGGGATTTCGCCCTGGGCGGCCGGATTCGATGCGGTGCGTCACGGCGGTTCGATCCTCCAAGCCATCAAGGCCGCGGGCGGCGACGGCTGGGATCCGATGTGGGTCGACATCAACGAAGAAAGCATTGCAGAGGCCCGGCACCTCGGCCTCAAACTCGGCACCTGGACCGTCAACGATCCCGACAGAATGCGTTCGCTGTCATCTTTGCCGATTGATGCGATCTACACGGACAGACCGGACCTGTTAAGCGCGCTGCGGGAATAGATACTGTATGTATCGCGCATCATCATAGGTGGTTTCCCGTGTGACGCTTTGTTCTCCGGGTTTATGCGCATTCGCCCGTTCGCTTTAACGCTCATACAAGTGGCCAGCACCTAGGGTTGCGCTGCTATCAATCAATGAGCCCAGACGGGATGGCCAGTGTCGCGACCTGGATCGCAACGGGAGAAGAGGACTGCGAATACCGTCGCGTGCCGGTGCTTGAGCATTGGCTGGCACCGGAGGCGCTGCGCTTCTGGGAGCAAAGGCCCGCCGACGGCATCATGATCGGCCGGGACGTTCCGTCTCGCGCGATCGCGCGTCTGCTGAACCGCAACATTGTCTATCAACCCGTGGACAGCGGTGGCGATCTCAAGGTGCGGCTGGCCGGCAGTGCGTTGCGGCAGCGTTTCGAACACGACGTGACGGGTTGGAAGATGTCGGAGATGTTCGGGCCGGCGGCTTTTCCCATCCGATTCAGGACCACGATGGAAGCCATTGAATCCGGCAAGCCGCGCATGGTGCGCGTCGCGCACAAAATCAACAACCTCGAGATCCTTCATCTCGAGCTGCTGATCCTGCCGGTGGTCGCACCCAGCGGCGGCGACCGCTGGGCCCTGGTTTTCTGCTTTTACTTCTGACCGCCGCTCACAGACCTTCGAACAGAGCTGTCGACAGGTAGCGCTCCGCGAAGGAGGGGATGATCACGACGATGGTCTTGCCGGCCATCTCGGGACGAGCCCCCACTTCAAGCGCCGCCGCCACCGCTGCCCCCGACGAGATTCCGACCGGAATGCCTTCCGAGCGGGCGACCCTGCGGGCGGTCTCGAAAGCGGTCTCGTTGGAGATGGTCACGATCTCGTCGATGACACTGCGGTCCAGCACCGCGGGAACGAAGCCCGCGCCGATGCCCTGGATCTTGTGCGGGCCGGGCTGACCGCCGGACAGGATGGGAGAGTCCTCCGGCTCCACGGCGATCATTTTCAGATCCGCCTTGCGCGCCTTCAGCACTTGGCCCACGCCGGTAATGGTGCCGCCGGTGCCGATGCCGGAGACCACGGCGTCGACTTTGCCCTGCGTGTCGTTCCAGATCTCCTCGGCCGTGGTGTGGCGATGAATGTCCGGATTGGCGGGGTTCTCGAACTGCTGGGGCATGATGGCGTTGGGATTGGAACTGACGATCTCCTGCGCCTTGGCGATGGAGCCCTTCATGCCCTTGGCCGCTTCGGTGAGGACGACATCGGCCCCGAGGATCATCAGCATCTTGCGCCGTTCCAGCGACATCGATTCCGGCATCACCAGGGTGAGCTTGTAGCCCTTGGCGGCGGCGACGAAAGCCAGCGCGATGCCGGTGTTGCCGCTGGTGGGCTCCACCAGCACCGTCTTATCGGGCGAGATCTTGCCCTGCTTTTCGAGGGCTTCAATCATCGCCACGCCGATGCGGTCCTTCACCGAGGCGAGCGGATTGAAGAATTCGAGCTTGAGCAGGATGTCGGCCTTGACGCCGTCCTGCCCGGGGAGCCGCGCCAGCCGCACCAGCGGCGTGTCACCGATGGTCTCGGTGATGGAATTGAAGACACGGCCGCGGCCCGGCTTCCGTTCAGTCATGGTCATCTCCCTAGATGGTGAAATCGGCAGTGATGGGTTCACAGGCATTGACGCCGGCGGCCCGCGCCTGCTGGCAAAGGTCCTCGACGGTAATGGCTTCCAAACGCGCCATCACTTCATCCTGCAAAGATTGGATGAACGGGGTCACGATGCGCAAGCCCAGTTCGGAGCGCGGCATCGCCTCTTCGCCGTTTTCATCTTCCGCGAGTTCCGCCGCGCGAACGATGTCTCCGACGGAAATCCGGCGGCGTTCCTTCGCCAGCCGGTAACCGCCGCGCGGACCGCGCACGCCCTTGAGGATGCCGGCGCGCACCAATTGCTGCATCACCTGCTCGAGATAACGTTGCGGCACACCTTGCCGGGCCGTGATTTCCTTGGCCTGCACCGGTTCCGGCCGGGCGTTGAAGGCGATGTCGATCACGGCTTCCAGGGCCAACAGGGTCTTTCGTGAAAGTCGGAACATGATCCTACCGTATGGTCATTCCAGTCGAGCCAAATCCGCCGGCGCCGCGCTGGCTGGCGGGCAGTTCATCCACCACGTCGAGTTCTGCCGTTTCGTGACGCGCGATGATCATCTGCGCGATCTTCATGCCGCGCGTGATGCGGAAAACGTCTTCGCCGAGATTGATGATGGGAACCTTGATCTCGCCGCGATAGTCGCTGTCGATGGTGCCGGGCGCATTGAGCACGGTGATGCCGTGCTTGACCGCCAGTCCCGAACGGGGACGCACTTGCGCCTCGAAGCCCGAAGGCAGGGCGATGGCGATGCCGCTCGGCACCAGAGTGCGCCCCCCCGGCCTCACTTCGATATCGCTGTCGATCGCCGCCAGCAGATCGAGACCCGCCGAGCCCTCGGTGGCGTAGCCGGGCAACGGCAGATCGGAGCCGTGCGGAAGACGCTGAACCGGAAGTCTCATGCCGCTTTCTCCAGAACCTTGGCGATGCGATCGGTGAGCCGCGCCGCCACCTCGGCCTTGGCAAGCTCGGGCCAGCTTTCGGTCCCGGCGGCGGTAATGAGATGGACGGTGTTGCGGTCGCCGCCCATGACGTCGCCGCTGACGTCGTTGGCCACGATCCAGTCGCAGCCCTTGGCGGCGCGCTTTGCGGTGGCATGGGCGATGACATCGTCGGTTTCCGCGGCAAACCCGATCAGCAGTGACGGGCGTTTCGACCCAGTCGCCAGGGTGGCGAGAATATCCGGATTGGCGGTGAGCTTGAGCGATGGCAGGCCGCCATCGGCTTTCTTGATCTTGCTGTTGGCCGCCGTTTCCGGACGCCAGTCGGCCACCGCGGCGGTCAGCACCGCAACGTCCACCGGCAGCACGGATTTACAGGCCGCCAGCATTTCGCGCGCCGTCTCCACGCGCAGCAGTTTGACACGCGGCGGAGGGGCCAGTTCGACCGGTCCGGACACCAGAACGGTCTCGGCCCCGGCATCGGCGAGCGCACCGGCGATGGCGTAGCCCTGTTTGCCGGATGATCGGTTGCCGAGGAAGCGCACGGGATCGAGCGGTTCGTGCGTCGGGCCGGCGGTGACCAATGCCTTGCAGCCGGCGAGTGGCCCTTCGGCATTCAACAGACGCTCGATGGCATCGAGGATTTCATGCGGCTCGGCCATGCGCCCGGCGCCGAATTCGCCGCAAGCCATGTCGCCTTCGTTCGGTCCGACAAAATGCACGCCGTCGTTCTTCAAAGTCTGCAGGTTGCGCCGGGTGGCGGGTTGCTCCCACATGCGCACGTTCATGGCCGGCGCCATCAGGATCGGCTTGTCGGTGGCGATCAGGGCGGTGGAGGCCAGATCGTTGGCGATGCCGTTGGCCAGCTTGGCCATCAGGTCGGCGGTGGCGGGTGCCACCACCACCAGGTCGGCACTGCGCGACAGCTGAATGTGCCCCAGCTCGTTTTCATCGACCAGGCTGAAAAGGTCGGTGTAAGCCTTGCTGCCGCTGAGGGCGGCAACGGACAGAGGGGTGACGAATTCGGTTCCGGCCTTGGTGATGATGGCCCGGGTGGAAATCCCCCGTTCCCGGCCTCGGCGTATAAGTTCCAAGGACTTATAGGCAGCGATGCCGCCTCCGATCACCAGTAGAATGCTCTTCGACATGCGGACCCCCCGGTCCCAATAAATACCGCGACATATGCGGATTTATACAGAATACCGGGTTTCCGCTGTAGTATCCAGCAATTTCGCTCTGTGGATATTAACCGGGTCCTTACCGGTCGGTGCTGCAATGGGCTATGTCCGGTAGGAAAGGGCTACCATGCCCATTTCGGCACAAAACCTTTGCCGGCTGGCAGGGGAACTAGCAGCAGAGCACGGCGTGCTCGCGCTAGCCTACGCCCGCCGGGCCTACCGCACCCTCGACAGCGAAGGCGAAACGGACCGGGCGCAGTTCTGGTTCATGCTCTCGATTCTGGTTGATGATGTCATGGCGCATCGTATCGATCCCGATGCCGGCCCGACCATCCAATAGTGTCGCAACCACAACGTTCGCCCCATCATCGATAGCGGCCACGCGGCAAACGTCAAAACCAAAGCGACACTAGATTCAACAATTTGTCGGCGTTCTTTCGCATTCGCCGGGAACCGGTATCCGGAAGGGGTGAGTTTCGCAATCGGGACGCTAGGCTTGCGCGCCGGCTGCCGTTCCGTTCTCACTCCGCGTTGCGATAACCGTAGGGCGCATGATGGATCT
>JBJKRM010000363.1:0-11133 GCA_046704685.1 Rhizomicrobium sp. | reverse complement strand
CGATCTGGGGCGTTTCGGGCGGCAGTGTCGGCGCGGCCGTGTTTGCCGCCCTGGCCGCAGACTATGCCCGCAACACGCCGAACACGACCTGCAACGTCGATGGCCTGGCGAAAACAGGGCCCATCGTGGAACGAGCGCGCGAGGTGCTGTCGGCCGATCTGTTGTCGCCACTGCTGGGCGCCATGCTGTTTCCCGATGCGCTGCAGCGGGCGATCCCGTTCCCGATCCCTGCTTTCGACCGCGCGCGGGCGCTGGAATATGCCGTCGAATCCTCGTGGCGGCACGCCACCCCGGGCGATTGCCCCGAATGCGACGACATGCGACTGGGCGAGCGCGCCATGGCGCTCTACGGCCAGCCAGCACCACGCAACGCGGTGCCCAACCTGTTCCTCAACACCACGGAAGCCGGAACCGGGCAGAGCATCCCGTATGCGACGGTGCGCATCCCCGGCCTGGCGACGCCGTTCCGCGACCACGCCGAGATCGACAACGACAAGATCGACGCAGTGAAGCCCTCACCCAACCGTATCGAGTCACTGACCCTGCAGGACCGCATGGCGGATGACCGCATTCCCCTGAGCACGGCGGCGATCGTCAGCGCGCGTTTTCCCTATCTGACGCCTGCCGGTACCATTGCCTATAGCGGCGGCCATTACGTCGACGGTGGGTATTTCGAGAACTCGGGAACATTCCTGCTGTCAGGCCTGGTGCAGAACCTGATCGGCCAGCAGCGGTCCTATCCGGCCGGCAAGAGCCCGCAACTCGATGCCGCGCGCAACGCCGTGTTCATCGTCATCGTCATTCAATCCGAACCCTGCACGCGCGACAGCATCAACGAAGGCTGTCAGGAGGATGCGACCGCATCCGACAACAGCTGGAGCGAATTGTTGTCGCCCGTACGGGCCCTGCTGTCGACCCGCGGCAAGCGTGCCGAATATTCCTTCGACAGTCTCGGCGCCATCACCGCGCTGATCGAGCAACTGGGCGGTCCGACCGGGACTGTGACCAAAGATACGGATACCACCTGCGATTATCACGTCTGCGCGGTGACACTGCGATTCCGCAACCGCACCCGCACGGAGATCCCACTCACCTGGGTGCTCTCCAGCGCTGCCCGCGCGTCGATGGACAATGCGGTGAACGGTATGGAGCGCGCCAACGTCCGCGACGGCATACCGCCCCAAAGCCGATCTGGGCCTGACGACACGCTGGACATCGATCGTGTGCTTGGTTCCTACCGCCGCGTGCTGTGCCTTTTGGCGGCGCACAAGGACACCGAACCCTGCGTGCCGGAGTTGCACAGCCCCGCCCAGTGAGAGCGCCGCCGGCCCGTTCACCGCAGCGTTAGAAATCGGATACGACGTAGCGCTCCGTCTTGCAGAGGTTGACGCGCTGCTTCACCACGCGGTGGCCGTCCTCGAACATCGCCTTCAAATCGTAGATGCAGACGTGACCTGGCCGCTGGAAGGTGGTCTCCTTTTGCACTCCGAGCGGCCCGCGGGCGAGCAGGTCCGGCTGCCAAGCCCGCGCGTCCGACGGCTTCAGCTGCAACGTGATCATGGCGGTGCGCGTGCCATTGACCACCACAATGGGGTCACTGGAGGCGCGCTCGGAGCCTGCCCAAGCAGCGGCCGCAATGAGCGCCACTGCCCCTATACGCACGAAAGTGGAACGATTCAGCATCTCTGCCCCCAAACTGTGCCCCAGCCGATCGATTTTACTGCTGTCGCGCTGCGATGAAAAGGAAAGCAAAAGCGCCTTAACACCAACCGATTAGCCGGTTGCAGGACGCCACGGGCCGCCCGCCCCTGGAGGCAACAGATATCGCCCGGCGCCGTAGGCCTGCCGAATGCGGTCAGAGTACCGGCTCTTTATCCAACTGGTGCAGGACATCACCAGAAAGCAGCCGGCTTTCCGGATTCTCACGAGAAACAAAGGCCCACCATTCGGCAGCCTGCTCGCGCGGCACGAAGGCAATGACAGCACCGCCAAAGCCGCCCCCAGCAAGCCTCACTCCGCGCACGCCGAAACGCTTCGACGTCTCCACCAAGGCGTCAACGTCGGGCGCCGAGCATGCAAAGTTATCGCGTTGCGAGACATGACTGGCTTCCAGCAGGTCGGCCTGGCGATCGAGGTCTCGCTGTTCGAGGGCCGTGACGAATTCCAAGACCCGCATATTCTCGGTGATCACGTGCCACGCGCGGCGGGCGATATCACCTGGAAGCCGCGACAACAACGGCAGATCGGCATAGCCAAGCTCGCAGAGTGTCTCAACTCCCAAACGCTTGCGGGCCTCGTTGCATTCCGCGAGACGCTGCAGGCGCATCCTGTGACCATCTCCGGTCGCCATGCTACGGCGTGATCCTGAATCGACAATCATCAGGTCCAGGCGCGGGTCCAGCCGGTAATTGCGGGAGCGTAGCGTCTTGGTATCAAGCAGCATGGCCTGTCCGAGCCGTCCGAGGGAAGACACGAACTGATCCATCTGGCCGCAAGGCACACCGACGTAATCGTGTTCCGCATGATAAGCGAGCAACGCGATGTCCTCATCAATCCAATTCGTGCCAGCAATGCCCCTCACCGCCCGCAGCACGGCAACGCACAATGCCGCCGAGCTGCCGATGCCGCAGCCGACCGGCACGCGGCTGTCCACTTCGATCCTCAACGGCGGCAACACCACCGCCTCGGCCGCCACCTTCAGGCAGCCCACGACATAGTCACTCCAATGCCCCATGCGCGCTCCAGCCAGAGAGCGCGTGATGAGCGGTTCGTTGAACCCCGTGCTCGAGACGATTACCGCGCCACTGCTGCCAACCGTTGTCCTGATGCGTACCGTCGTCTCGAGCCCCAATGGCGTGGGAAGCACCTTGCCTCGGTTGGGCAGATAATCGGTATGTTCGCCGATGATGTTGGCGCGGGCCGGAGCGGACGCGACGAATTCGTCCATATGCACCCCCTCAATCCGTGAGGAAGCGCGCACGCGCACTGTTTCCGAAACGTTCGGATCATTCCCTAATCGTTCGGTCGCACCCACTGGAGAGACAGCCCTATTGAGAAGCGTTGGATGGCAAAGACGCGTCGCCGCCATTGCTGGAACCCGCACTTCGTTTGGTACGCAAGATCGAAGAGGAGACAAGGATGCCGGCAAAACAAAAGCAAGGAACGATCATGGCGAACTGCATGGAGGTCAGCCCGGAGAGGTAGCCCATGATCTGCGGTGCGACGATACCGCCGCTGATCGCCATCACCAGGAACGAGGAGCCGGCCTTGGTGAGCGGGCCCAGACCCCGAATCGCTGCCGCAAAGATCGTCGGGTACATGATCGACATGAAGAAGCTCGTTGCGGCGAGCGCGATGACACCGGGCCAACCACCCACTGTTGTGGCAACAAAGGTGAGGGCGGTGGCGCAAGCGGCGTAGAGAACCATCAACCGCTCGGGATTGATTTTGCCCATCAGGGCAGTTCCGACGAAGCGCCCCACCATGAACAAACATTGCGAACCGAGAAGAATGAACGAGGCGGAAAGCGGGTTGGGAACGGGGACAACACCGTGCCAGAGCGCATAGGAGTTGTTTGTCAGCGGAAGCTCCGGCACAGCATGCTGGGCATAGCGAATGGTGAAGCTCCAGACCCCCACCTGGGCCCCCACGTAGAAGAACTGCGCCAGCACGCCGAGGAGAAGCCTCGGATATCGGAACAGTTTGGCAAAGCCGCTGAACGCTCCACCTTCCTCCGTCGAGCGCGTCGTGGCAATTGGCGGAAATTTCACGACGGCCATCAACACGGCCCAGAACAGCACCACCGCGGCGATGCAGAGATACGGTCCGACCACGGCATGGGCCAGCTGTGTCGACGCCTGCTTTTGGTTGGAGAGAATAAACTCGCTTCCGATGTAGACGCCAAAAAGAACGCCCAGCGGGTTGAAAGCCTGGGCAAAGTTCAGCCGGCGTTCGGAGCTTTCCGCAGCCCCCAACACGGCAACCAGCGGATTGGCCGATGTCTCAAGAAACGACAGGCCGCTTGCCACGACAAAAAGAGCGCCGAGGAAAAGCACATATTTGTGCTGCTCGGCGGCCGGCAAGAACAACACCGCACCGGTGGCGTAAAGAACCAATCCGAGCACGACTGCGGTCTTGTAGCCGAACCGGCGCATGAACAGCGACGCCGGAATGGCGAACACCAGATATCCGCCATAAAAAGCCGCTTGCACGAGGCTGGTCTGCCAGTCCGTGAGCGTGAACGCCTTCTTGAACTGCGGAATCAGAATATCATTGAGGCTGTTGGCCACGCCCCAAGCAAAGAACAGGCTGACCACCAGGACAAAGGCCAGAAGATACTTTCCCTTGCCCTCAACAGATTTCGTCATCTACCACCCCCGCCTCCTACAATTCACAATGGCTAGCCCAGCGGCGTAACCCCCTTCTTGAGGATGATGTTGCCGTACTTGGCCGTCTCTCCCGTCATCACCACGGCGAAGGCCGACCGGGCCCGCTCATAAAAGGCAAAGCGATCAATGAACGATGTGGGCGGCGCATCGGGGCTATGCCGCTCGATCGCCACCCGATAGGTATGCAGCACGTTGTCATCGAGGCGATCGCCCTTGACGGCCGCCATCATGACCACCGGATCAGAAACATAGGCATCCAATTCGAACAGCGGCAGGATGGCTTCGATCAGCGCCGGAATGCGCAGACCGTCGGCTCTGACGACCCGGTCGTTCATCGTCTCGCCCGGGAAATGGGCGTCAGCCAGAACAATCTCGTCGCCATGTCCCATACGGCACAGCGTGGAGAGAAGCTCTGGTGACAGCAGTGGTGATATCCCCTTCAACATGGCTCACCTGTACAGAGGGCCGTAGGCCGCACAGGCGCGGTAATCGGAACCCTCGGCATCCATCCCGAACAGGCTCCAAGCGCTCGGCCGGAAAATCTCAGCTGCGGGCACGTTGTGCATGGAGACCGGAATGCGCAACATCGCAGCCAGCGCGATGATGTCGGCGCCAATGTGACCGTGCGAGATCGCGCCGTGATTGGCGCCCCAGGCCGCCATCACGTCGTATACAGAAGAGAATGGACCTGATCCGGTCAGGCGCGGCGCGAACCACGTCGTCGGCCAGGTTGGGTTTGTCCTGAGATCGAGCGTCTCGTGAACCTTGTCGGGCAGCGAGACGCTGGCGCCCTCCGCGATCTGCAACACGGGGCCCAATCCCGCCACCAGATTGAGGCGAACCATGGTCAGCGGCATGCCGCCCCGTGACGTGAAGTCGGTCGAGAACCCGCCGCCGCGGAAATAGTAGGCGTCGGCCGGGCAGAACTGGGTCGCCTTCAGACAAGCCTCGATATCTTTCTGCGTCACATCCCAGAACGGTTTGATCCCCGGCTTGCCGTCGACCGTCATCTCACCGGTGCCGTCGAGGCATGTCGAGCCCGAATTGATCAGATGGATGAGACCACCGGCCGCCTCGCCCTCCGGCTTCCATTTTGTGGCGCGCGCAATGGCCTCGGGGCTCCAGAAGGTGCGGACATCGGAGAATATCTGCGCCTTGGCGGTCAGCAGATGGTTGAACAGCATGCCGACGCCGTTCAGGCAGTCGTTCTCGGTTGCCAGCACGTAGGGCGCACGGGCTCCGTTCCAGTCGAAGGACGAATTCAGCATCGTCTCCATGAAGTCGCCGTTCGGCATGAAATCGGTCCAGTGCCGCTGGCCCTGGAAGCCGGCCAGGACCGCATGATGCCCCAAGCCTTCCTCCTCATAGCCCATCGCGGCGAGCCGAGGATTGCCCACCATCATATCACGGGCGATCAAGGCCATTTGGACGCTGATCTCCCATTCCTTCTTCTTCTGTTCGGGCGAGTGGCGGACATCCTCGGCATTGAAATCGCGTCCCTCGACGCAGTTCTCCTTGGTCCAAGCAAGTGCGCGCGCGCATTCTTCCTGATCGTAAATACCGAGCTGGATGCGGCGCTGGATCTCGCTCATGTCGACGCACTCGGTACGGATGCCGAGATAGTTCTGGAAGAACGGCTGATCGACGATCGAACCGGCAATTCCCATCGAGACACCACCCAGACTGAGATAGGCCTTGCCACGCATATGAGCGACAGCGAGCGCGGCTTTGGCAAACCGCAGCAGCTTGGCTTTCACGTCGTCGGGAACGCCGGCGTCATTCTGATCCTGGACGTCCCTGCCATAAATGCCAAACGCCGGCAGCCCCTTCTGATTGTGGGCAGCAAGCACAGCAGCGAGATAGACGGCGCCGGGCCGTTCGGTGCCGTTGAAGCCCCAGACAGCCTTGGGCATGAGCGGGTCCATGTCCATGGTCTCTGAGCCGTAGCACCAGCAGGGCGTCACGGTGATTGTCGCGCCGACATTCTCCCGGCGAAACTTGTCGGCACAGGCGGCGGCTTCGGCGAACCCGCCAATCGTCCGGTCGGCGATCACACAGGCTACCGGCTCCCCATTGGGATGGCGCAATGCGGAGGAAAGCAGCTCCGCCGTCGCCTTGGCCATTCGCATGGTCTGCTGTTCGAGAACATCGCGAACGCCCTTGCGACCATCGATCGTGGGGCGGATGCCGATCTTCGGCAGATTTCCTGAAAATACGTTGTTCATGCGATCCTCCACCAATAGTCTCTCAGTCTCGGACGTCGCTCAGCGCGACATTCGTCCAGCGGAAAGCTTTTCGAAACGCGCAATGGCGTCGTCCAATTCCGGCATGTTTTCGGGTTCAAACAGCGTCGGGGGGAAGGACTGGCGCACCAGACGCCGCCCCTCTTCCACATCACGAACCGCCCCCAGCGCAATGAATTGTGCGAGGCTGTTGCCGATCGAGGTCGCCTCCGCAGGGCCGGCATAAACCGGCAGTCCGGTGGTCGCAGCACACAGCCTGTTGAGCAGCGCCGCTTTCGATCCTCCGCCCAGCACATGCAGTCTGCGCATTTGCCGTCCTGTCACCGTTTTCAGGTTCAGCAGCACCTGCCGGTATAACAGCGCCAAGCTGTCATAGGCGCAACGAACGAGCTGTGCTGGCGTATGCGGAATAGGTTCACCGGTCGTACGGCAGACAGCCATGATTTCCGCGATCATGTCCGAGGGATTGAAGAAGCGCGGATCTGCCGGATCGACGATGGAACGGAACGGCGCTTCACGCTCGGCTTCGGCGGAGAGCGCGACGATGTCACTGGTGCCGAGGAGCCGCTGGACTTCCTGCACCAGCCACAACCCGATCACCGTCGATTGCACGCAGTAGGTGCCGCCATAACCGCTTTCGTTTCCGAGCCCGGCCTGCGCCGCGGCGGCATCCGTGAAAGGAACCTTGGACTCGAGCCCGATGATCGACCAGGTGCCGCTGGAGATGTAAGCCCAATCGTCACCCACATCCGCCGGTGCGCACAGGATCGCGGACTGAGTGTCGTGCGCCGCCGGCGCAATGACGCGCAAATCGCCCAGTCCCGTGTCTTTTGCCAATTCCGGCCTTATGGTCCCGAGGCCCGTGCCGGCCGGCACGGGAGCCGACAGCACACTCGCGGACAGACCGACAGATTCCAGGACGGGCTGAATCCATTGGCCGCTGGTGTCCAACATCTGGCTTGTCGACGCCAGTGTGCGCTCGTTCGCCGCCACACCACTCAGCCAGTAATGGACATAGTCCGCCGTGAACAGCAGACGCCGCGCGCGTCGCAGCAGATCCGGTTCGCTCTGTTGCTGGGCATAAAGCTGAAACAGGGTGTTGAACTGAAGGCAAGGAAGCCCGGTCGACGCGAACAGGTCCTGGTCCGAAAGATGACGCGCGACATAGCGTTCGATCTGACCTGCCGTCCTGTTGTCGCGATAGGACACCGCCGGGCCCAGCAAGGCACCACGGTAGTCCAGCATTACATAGTCCACACCCCACGAATCCGCTCCGATGCTGGCATAGGGCGTTCCCGAACCGCCGGCCATGCGCAAGGCCGCAGCGACGTTTTGATAGATCGTGGTGTAATCCCAGACCTGCTGTTCGCCGGCAGCCGTCGGCCCGTTGTCGAAGCGCGCGCACTCCGACCAACTCAGCCGACCGCCGGTCAAGGCGCCGCCGATCAGGCGGATACTGGAGGCGCCGAAATCGAGCGCCAGGCAACGAACATCGTCGCCCATGACCCTCTCCAACCGCGCCCATGTGTATTATTGTGGCGCATTTCAACCCTGGTCACGGCGCTCTGCGTCGCCGTTTGATAAGAAGGATATGGTCGACATGCGCCAGTGGCCATGGCTATAGTTGACCTTGATATGGACAAATTTGACCTAGCCTGTCATGTCCGAGCCCACGCAGAATAGAGGCGAAGCGCCGGCCTTTTTCTCGGCCGAGGTGGCGCGTTCACAACGCTTCTATTTCGACCTCAATCCCCCCAAGAGGCGCTTGATCGTCATCTGCGGGGGGATGGAAGTCTGCTCGGAAAGCTATGCGATCCACCGCCTGAAGGGGTTTCCGTTCCTTTGCCTCGAATATGTTCTTCACGGCAAAGGGGAACTGACCATTAACAAGCAGTCACGTGAGCTGACACCAGGGACGGTCTTCGTCTACGGCCCGGGCATCGCCATTGATATCGTCAGCGACATCAAGCATCCCATGACCAAGTATTTCGTGTGCTTTGCGGGACGCAACGCCGGCGATCTTCTTGCTCTTGCCGCACTGCAACCGGGCGAAGCCTCAGAGGTCTCGCCGACCATCGCCCTGGTGAATCTCTTCGAGGAGATGATCGAGGCCGGACAGCACGGCGGCCCACTCGGCCAATCGCTCTGCCTGTCGCTGCTGAGATCGCTCCTGTTGAAGCTTTCCGCCTCTGCGGCCCCGGTGAGCAACACGAAGTCAGCCGCGTTCGTGACCTATCGGCGCTGCCGGCAGACCGCAGAGGAGGAATTCCTGTGCCTGCGAACGCTGAACGAGTTCGCCGAACGGTGTCGGCTGGATCCAGCATATCTCTGCCGGCTGTTCCGGCTGTACGGACACGAAAGCCCTTATCAATTTCTGCAACGACTGAAGATGCACCATGCGGCAACCCTGCTGCAGGAGACAGGCTGCTCGGTGAAAGAGGCGGGTCTGGCAGTGGGTTTCACAGACCAACTGCACTTCTCACGCGCCTTCCGGAAGATCCTGAAAGTCGCACCGACAATGCTTCGCCGCATTCGCTGAACGGCGCCGCCACAAGGCGAGCCGTGTCGAGCCATGAAGATGCAGATCCAGCCAATCTTCCAGACCGGCGGTCGGGCTCGCGTCACCCGAGACCGGCCGGATGCCGCTTTCCACTCTCTATCCGGCAGAGGCCATCTTCCGCCGGCGCCGCGTTGCCGCGCCGCACAGACCGAGTGCCCCGATCATCAGCGCCAGGCTCGGCGCCTCCGGCACCGACGAATTCGGCGTCAGCAGGAAGGCGTGCGTCTGGCCGCCGATCTGCCCTACGCCGACGATATAGCCGGTGTTGGAAATGCCTTCGGCTGACGAGAGCTCCCAACCGGACGACGGATCGATCAGGCCGTTGAGGTCCATCATCGTGCCGCCGCTGTACAAGAAGGCATGCGTAACGCCCCCGGTAACGGTACCGTCGCCGACGATCTGGCCGCCATTGTTGATGGCAAGCGCCTCGCTGAAATCGCCGCCGGCCAGGGTGCCGAGGTTCGTCATGGTGCCGCTGTCATAGAGGAAGGCGACTGTTGCGGCATTGCCGGTGATCTGGCTCTTGCCGACGATCACACCGGAGTCGTTGATGGCATCGGCAATGCCGGTCGACCCGCCGAGAGTGCCGAGGTCGGTCATCGTCCCGCCGCTGTAGAGAAACGGGTGAAACGCCGCACCCGGCCCTATGGTGCTCTGGCCGACAACCTGTCCGGCATTGTTGATGCCAACGGCCCCACTGTCGGCCCCGCCCAACGTGCCGAGGTCGCTCATCGTGCCAGAGCAGCGGTTTCGCCGTAACGCGGTGATCACCAAAGCGGAAATGACGTGTCAGCGGGCTGTAAGCCGGTGTCCTCCGACCAACTGTAAGCAAAGTTGACACTCTAGCCATGTTCCGCCCAGACAGGATGGCGCCAGCACCCTACGTTCACGGCAGCAGCGGATTCTCCGGCCAATGGTGCTTGGGATAGCGGCCGCGCATGTCGCGGCGGGCGTCGGCCCAGGCGCCTTTCCAGAAGCCGGCGATGTCAGCGGTGAGCGCGATCGGCCGGCCCGCGGGCGACAGCAGCGCGAGGCGCAACGGCACGCGACCCCCGGCGAGCTTGGGTGTTTCGGCCAGGCCATAGAAGTGCTGGGCGCGCGCCGCGGCGATCGGCACCGGCTGGGTGTAATCCACCGCGGCGCGGCCGTGCGGCAGAGTCAGATGCGTCGGCAGGTCCTTGTCGAGGCGGTGGCGCAGCGGCCAGTCCAGGCGGTCGAGCAGCAGTGCATTGAGATCCAACGCCGCCACATCAGCCAGCCGTGTCAGGCCGTGCAGATGCGGCGCCAGCCAATCGTCGAGGGTGGCGAGCAGGCTTTCGTCATCCGAAGCCGGCCAGGTGCCGGGCTCCAGACCGTGCATCAGCACGAGGCGCGCCTGGAGGTTGCGGGCGCCATCCGTCCACGGAAAATGGGAGGAATCGTTGCGGATGGCGTCCAGCAAGGCGGCCGCGGCGTCGGCGGTATCGGGCGGTGCGGAACGTTCTTCCAGGATGAGAGCGCCGAGGTTCTTGCGCCGCCGTGCCAGGACGCTGCCGGTGGCGGGATCGAGGCTGGTCTCGATCGTTTCGGTGATGCGCGCGGTGATGGCGGGCGGCAGTTGCGTGACATCGAGCGGCGCCGCCATCGTGATGCGCGGCGAGGTCTTCATCTCCAGCGACGCCACAGCGAGAAGGCCTTCCTTCGCCAGCGGATCGGTGACGGCGAGGCGCGCGCCGCCGCCGCCGGAGAGGCGGAAGCTGCCGGGCTCGCTGCGGCGCTGGGCGATGCGGTCGGGAAACGCGGCGGCGATGAGGGGCGCCGGATTGCCTCCGGCGGTGCGCGCGGGGCCGATGCCGAGGCGGGTGCGATATTGCTTGGCGGTCTGGCGGATGGCGCGCAGTGCGTTGCGGTCGGCGTCCGGCGGCGCATCGTCGATCGCTTCCAGCCGCGCCATGATGTCGGC
>JBJKRM010000362.1:0-4098 GCA_046704685.1 Rhizomicrobium sp. | reverse complement strand
TCCCGGCCAGGGCGGCGGAGCCCAGCGGGCATTCGTTCAGACGCTTGGCCGCATCGGCGAATCGCGAGCGGTCGCGCCCGAACATTTCCACATAAGCCAGGCAATGATGACCGAAGGTCACCGGCTGCGCCGACTGCATATGGGTGAAGCCCGGCATGATGGTGGCGACATGGACCTCGGCTTGGCCGAGCAGCGCGGTTTGCAGCTCTTTGAGGCGCTTGTTGGCCCGCTCCGCCGCCGCGCGCACCCAGAGGCGGAAATCGGTGGCAACCTGGTCGTTGCGCGAGCGCGCCGTGTGCAGACGGCCGGCGGCCGGCCCCGCCAGTTCGGCCAAACGGGATTCGATGTTCAGGTGAATGTCTTCCAGCGTGCGCTTGAAGACGAACTTGCCGCCGCGGATTTCGGCCTCGATGGTGTCGAGACCCTTCAGGATGGCGTCGCGATCGGCCCTGGAGATGATGCCTTGGGTCGCCAGCATGCGCGCATGAGCGCGCGAGCCGGCGAGATCCTGCTCTGCCAGCCGTTGGTCGAACGCGATGGAGGGGGTAAAGTCCTCCATGATCTTCGCCGGGCCGCCCTCGAAGCGGCCTCCCCACATCTTGTTTGCACTCATGAGACGCCTTTGACCAAGCCACGCCCCCTTGCCTTTGCGATCGCGGCCGGCGCGGCCCTGCTGCTGATCGTCGTTCTATATTGGATCACGGCCCGCACTGTCCACGAGGCGCCGCCTTCCCTGGCCCTGCTCAAGGCCGCCAGTGTGCCCAAGCCGGTGCCTTCGGTGGTGTTCACCGGGCCGGGCGGCAAGCTCCACAAACTCCAGGATTTCAAGGGCCGGATGGTGCTGCTCAACCTGTGGGCCCCCTGGTGCGGCCCGTGCGTCAAGGAGTTGCCGGCGCTCGCCGCCCTGCAGCGGGCCCTGCCGCGGGATCGGTTCCTGGTTGTTCCGGTGGATGTGGGCCGCGAAGGCCAGGGGGAGGCGCAGTCCTTTCTCAACAGTCACGGTGCTGGCGCCCTGACCACTTATGTCGATGCCAACGCGGCGCTGCTGCGTGCGCTCGGCGGCTACGGCCTGCCGATGACGGTTCTGATCAACCGTAACAGCGACGAGATCGCCCGGGCGGAAGGCGCACCGAACTGGTCGGCGCCGCAATCGGTGGCTTATCTGCGCTACTTGGCGGAGAAGTGAGCTACCGCGTCGGCACCGGGTGTTCGCTGCGGTAATCGTAGAAGCCGCGGCCGGTCTTGCGCCCCAGCCAGCCGGCTTCGACATATTTCACCAGCAGCGGGCATGGCCGGTATTTGGAATCCGCAAGGCCCTCGTACAGCACCTGCATCACCGCCAGGCAGGTATCGAGGCCGATGAAGTCGGCCAGCTGCAAGGGGCCCATCGGATGGTTGGCGCCCAGCCGCATGGCGGTGTCGATGGCCTCGACGTTTCCGACACCCTCATAGAGGGTGTAGACCGCCTCGTTGATCATCGGCAGCAGGATGCGGTTGACGATGAAGGCCGGAAAATCCTCGGCATAGGCGGCGGTCTTGCCGATATGTTTCACGATATCGAGTGCCGCCTGATAGGTGGCGTCGTCGGTGGCGATGCCGCGGATCACCTCCACCAGCTGCATCACCGGCACCGGATTCATGAAATGCAGACCGATGAAGCGCTCCGGTCGGTCGGTGGCCGATGCCAGACGAGTCACCGAGATCGACGACGTGTTGGTGGCGATCATGGCATTGGGCGCGAGCTTGGGGCAGAGCTCCTCGAAGATCGCGCGCTTGAGCGCTTCGTCTTCCACAGCCGCTTCGATCACCAGTTCGCGGTCGGCCATCGCATCGAGTCCGACTGCGGTCTTGATCCGCGTGATGGCCGGCTCGATCTTGCTTTCGGCGAGGACGCCACGCGACGCCTGCCGGCCCATGTTCTTGCGGATCAGCGCCAGCGACTTGTCGATCTGCTCCTGGTTCACGTCTTCCAGAACGACGTCGTATCCGGCCAGCGTCAGCACATGGGCAATGCCGCTGCCCATCTGCCCTGCGCCGATCACTCCGATGCGTTCAACTGCCATGGTATGCCCCTGAGATGCGCAATCCGGCGGGCCGGCTTGCGCGTTGTCCTAATTATATCCGCGCTTGGCCAGTTCTTCATCCATCTCCGGCAGCGCCTGAAACAGATCGGCCACCAGCCCGACATCGGCGACCTGGAAGATCGGCGCCTCTTCGTCCTTGTTGATGGCGGCGATCACCTTGGAATCCTTCATCCCCGCCAGATGCTGGATGGCGCCCGAAATGCCGACCGCGATGTAGAGCTCGGGGGCCACCACCTTGCCGGTCTGGCCCACCTGATACTCGTTGGGCACGAAACCGGCATCCACGGCGGCGCGGCTGGCGCCGACCGCGGCGTGCAGCCGGTCGGCCACCCGCTCCAGGAGCTGGAAATTGTCGCCGGACTGCATGCCCCGGCCGCCGGAGATCACGATCTTCGCGCCTGTCAGCTCCGGCCGTTCCGATTGCGACAGAACCTCTCCGGCGAAGCTCGAGAGCCCGGGATCGGGCCCCGCCGGAATGCCGGCGATCAAGGCCGCACCGCCCGGCCCGGCCGCCTGGAAGGCGGTGGTGCGAACGGTGATGACCTTCTTGCCGGGTGGCGCCTGCACGGTCTGGATGGCGCTGCCGGCATAGATCGGCCGTTCGAAGGTGTCCGGGCTGGTGACTTTGATGATCTCGGAAATCTGCGGCACATCGAGCTTGGCGGCGATGCGCGGCAGGAGGTTCTTTCCGTTGCCGGTCGCCGGTGCCAGGATGGCGTCGTAGCGGGCCGCCAGCGACAGCACCAGCGCGGCCATGGGCTCGGCCAGCGGGTGCTCGTATAGCGCATCGTCGACATGAATGACGGTCTCGACGCCCGACAACAGCGCCGCCGCATCGGCCACCGTCGCACAGCCGTGACCGGCGACCAGGATATGTACCTTCTCGCCCAATTCGGCGGCGGCCGTCACGGTCTTGGCCGTCGTTTCCCCAAGCGTCTTGTTGTTGTGTTCGGCAATGACGAGACTCGGCATCAGATGGCTCCCGCCTCTTTCAGCTTGTCGAGCATTTCCCCCACGCTTTTCACCTTGACGCCCGACTGGCGCTTGGCCGGTTCGCTGACCTTCAGCACCTTCAGCCGTGGCGTGGTGTCCACGCCGTAATCGGCCGGAGTCTTCTCGTCGATCGGCTTTTTCTTGGCCTTCATGATGTTGGGCAGCGAGGCGTAGCGCGGCTCGTTGAGGCGAAGATCGGTGGTCATCACCGCCGGGAGGCGGACTTCCACGGTCTGCAGACCGCCGTCGATTTCGCGCTCGATGCGGGCGCTGTGTTCCTCGAGTTCCAGCTTGTGGGCGTGCGTGCCCTGCGGCCAGTCAAGAAGGGCAGCCAGCATCTGGCCGGTCTGGTTCGAGTCGTCGTCGATCGCCTGCTTGCCGGTGATGACGAGGCGCGGCTGCTCGGCGTCGCAAATGGCTTTCAGGATCTTGGCGACGGCCAGTGGTTCGACGTCGCCATCGGCTTTGACCAGGATGCCGCGATCGGCTCCCATGGCCAGCGCGGTGCGAATGGTTTCGGAGCATTGGGCCGGACCGATCGACACCGCGATGATCTCGCTTGCTTGGCCCTTCTCCTTGAGCCGCACGGCCTCTTCGACAGCGATCTCGTCGAAGGGGTTCATGCTCATCTTGACGTTGGCGAGTTCGACGCCGCTCTGGTCGGCCTTGACCCGGACCTTGATATTGTAATCGACCACCCGTTTGACGGGCACGAGGACCTTCATGGGTTTCCCTGATCGGAAGGGGCGAGCAGCACCCGCCTGGTGGCGTCCTTGGTTTTCAACCGCTCGCTTTGTGCGGCGCGAACGCTAGGCACCGGGCGTGGCCCTGTCAACGAAGGGCTGGGTTGCAGCGGGTGAGCCCCTTTTGCCGGCATGGTCTTTGTATCCGCTGCGGAATCTGCGGCATTGCGCCGCAATTGGCGCGCCTGCCGATTTTGAAGCGAGCGATCAGGCTGTCAGAACATCGCATGGCTTGGGTTGCCGTCAGGGCAAATCGCCTGATGGCAGCGGCACGAAGG
>JBJKRM010000361.1:0-3230 GCA_046704685.1 Rhizomicrobium sp. | reverse complement strand
CCTTCATGGTGGCTGGGCCGACAGGCACCAATTCATCGAGACGATCACGCGTCAGGACAAATCCACCGACGTGCTGTGACAGGTGACGCGGAAATCCCATCAGCTCGTTGGCGACGATGATGGCGCGGGCGAGAAGCCGGTTTTGAGGATCAAGCCTGCCTTGACGGACTTCGCTGTTCTTTAACTGATGCCCCCAGCTTCCCCAGACGCCGGACGCCAGGGCCGACGTGACGTCCTCGGTCAGGCCGAACACCTTTCCCACCTCGCGGATGGCGCTGCGCGGGCGATAGGTGATGACCGTGGCGGCGAGCGCGGCGTGATGGCGGCCGTAGCGCGCATAGATGTCCTGGATCACTTCTTCGCGGCGCTCATGCTCGAAGTCGACATCGATGTCGGGCGGCTCCTTACGCTCCTGCGAAACGAAGCGCTCGAACAACAGGTCGATCTGCATGGGATCGACGGCCGTGATCCCGAGCACATAGCAAACGGCGGAATTGGCGGCCGAGCCGCGCCCCTGGCAGAGGATGTCCCGGTTCTTGGCAAAAGAAACGATATCATGGACCGTCAGGAAATAGGGGGCGATCTCCATTTGATCGATGAGACGCAACTCCTTTTCCAGTGTCTCGCGTACCTTGCCAGGGATGATGCCGTGATAACGTTCGGCGGCACCCTTCCAGGCAAGATATTCCAGATGCTGCTGGGGAGACTTGCCGGATGGCACTGGCTCATCGGGATAATTGTATTTGAGCTGATCGAGAGAAAAACGCACGCGTTCGGCAAAACGGATGGTTTCCACGATCGCCTCTGGTGCGGCGGCAAACAGAGCCGCCATCTCGTCCGGTGATTTGAGGTGGCGCTCGCCATTGGGCTCGAGCAGACACCCGGCCTCTTCCAAGGTGACGTGCTCACGGATACAGGTGACGACATCCTGCAGAGGGCGACGCTCCGGGACATGATAGAGGACATCGTTGGTGGCGATGACCGGCACGCCGGCGGCCTCGGCAATGCCCTGCCACTTGCCAAGCCGCCGCAGATCATCCCCACGCAGAGGCATAGTGACACCAAGCCAGACCGAGCCTGTGATTCGGAGCTTCTGTAGAAGGGCCTGAATGTCTTGAGGATTTTCTTTTGCAGCCGTCCGGAACGCGCGACCACCTCCAGCAATATAATTGTTCCACGATTTCTTGAGGGGGGCCCCCTCCTCCCTCCTCTCCGGTACCGTGGGCATCACGACCAGAAGCAGGCCTTCCTGCCATTGCAGGAGATCTTCCAGGGTGAGGATGCAATCGCCCTTCGCAGCGCGCAGCTTGCCCTGGCTCAGCAACCGGCAGAGGCGGCCATAGGCAGCGCGATCGGAGGGATAGGCGAGGATGTCGGGCGTGCCATCGACGAAGACCAATCGAGCGCCGACCAAGAGCTTCGGCTTGTCGCCCGGAATCTGCCGAAGCGCAGCATAGGCACGCACCACGCCCGCCAACGAATTGCGATCGGCGATGCCGATCGCGGCATAGCCAAGGGCCGTGGCAGCAGCCACCATCTCGCCGGGATGTGAGGCCCCACGCAGAAATGAGTAATTCGTTGTCGCCGCGATTTCTGCAAACAGGGTCATGTAAACACCCCATGCAGGAACCAGGGTGCAGTCCCTTCACCCACTTCACGATAGAGCCAGAAGCGGCGGCCTTCCTTGTCCTCCACCCGGAAATAGTCGCGCGGCGGCGCCGGCGAACGCCACCATTCCATGGCGATGCGTTCAGGCCCTTCCATGCAACGGATCGCATGCAGCGCTTGCCGCCAGCGAAACCCCTCACCCGGCAAAACAGTGATGGGCTCGGGAGAGAACAGGCGTAATGGCCGCCGCGGCGCTTCGCAGCGGTTGCGGATATTCTTCCAAGCGGTCTTCGAGGCTTCGGCATATTGCGCCGGGACGGCGACAAAAGCCCCTTCAGGGATGTGCGTGTCCTTCGGCCGGAAAGAGACGACGCGATGGCTTCCGAAGCGTGCCGCCAGACGATCCACCAGGAAACGAACCTCCTTTTCCGTCTTCACATTGCTGTCGAGATCGACGGCCTCGACGGCACAGGGTTCCGTCCGCACCGCCTCCAGGCGGATGAGATCGAAACCGAAACCGGGGTCCAGCGGATCGGCCAGAGCATCGAGCTTTTCGCGAAAAAGCCGTTCGATGATCCCGGGCTCGCGCGTGGGGGCACTGGTTTCCACGGCGATGCGACGCACACCGCCATCAGTCCGGAAGAACACGGCTTGCAAGCCGCGCGCCCCCTCGCCGCGCTCCTCCAACAGCGTTGCGAGACGCCCTGCCAGGAGCTTCACCGTCGACAGCATCGTGGCTTCGATCACCACGGGCTCGGCAAAGCGGCGTTCGGCGCGGTAAGCGGGCATCGGTAGGCGCGGCGAGATCGGCGTCTCAGCCCGCCCCAACGCGGCGTCCAATGTGGACACCATGCCGGCGCCGAAGCGCGCCGTCAGTTCGGCCCGGCCGCGTGACGCCACCTGACCGATAGTCTTCAATCCGGCCCGGCGGAAGGCATGCGTCGTGACCGGATCCAGTTCCAAAGCCTCGATGGGAAGCGGTGCAACAACCTCCCGGTCCTTGCCTGGAGCAACCACCGTGCCATTGCCGTAATGAGCCAGCGCCCGTGCCGCCATGGCCGTTCCGGCCACCGCCCCGGTGACCGCAAGCCCCTGTTTCTTCAGATCACGGCGCAAGCGATCGAGCATGGTCTGTTCACCGCCGAACAGATGGGTGGCTCCCGTGATGTCGAGCAGCAAGCCATGCGGCGGGTCCAGCGCCACGAAAGGCGTAAACCCGTCGCACCAATCGGCAATGCGTTCGAGCAGCTTGCGATCGGCCGGTTCATTCGCCGCCATCACCTTGAGAGCGGGCACCATCGCTCGAGCGCTGGCCAGCGCCATGCCGACGCTGAGACCGACGGAAGCCGCTTTGCGGTCCACCGCCGTGAGCCGCATGGCGTTCTCGATCTTGGCGACCATGACGAGCGGCGCGCCGTCCGATGCGACGCCCCTATGCCACCAGCGCCGCTGCAGACGATCGGTCGGAAGGTGCGGAAACCACAGCGCCAGAATGCGTCGGGCGGAAGATGCCATCGTCACAACTCCACTGCATGAGCCAATGGCCGCCCTGCCCGTGCCGATTGCGCTGCAATTCGGCGTCGAAGCAGGGATGGCCCCACTCCTCTTCGTCCTCCGGCGAC
>JBJKRM010000360.1:0-4351 GCA_046704685.1 Rhizomicrobium sp. | reverse complement strand
GCCCACGGCGTGATTGGACGTTGCCGGTCGAGCAAGAGAGGCCTGGAATGAGCGGAGCGAAGCGCGACTTTGATGCGGAGGCATCGAACTGGGACACGCCGGGCCGGGTCGCTTTGGCGCGGGACGTGGCGCAGGCGATGATGGCGCAACTCTCGCCGGCCGCCGAGATGGACTTGCTGGACTTCGGCTGCGGCACCGGGCTTTTGACCTTCGCCTTCCTGCCACTGGTGCGATCGGTCAAAGGCATCGACACATCGCGCGGCATGCTTGAGGTCTTTGCGCACAAAGCGGCGGCGCGCGGTGATGGCCGGGCCTCCTGCGCCCTGATCGAGGGCGATGACCTCGCCAATGCGGGCGGCCCCTTCGACCTCATCGTCAGCAGCATGGCGCTGCACCATATCGAGAAGGTCGAGCCGCTGCTTGCCCGACTCCACGCGCGGCTCAAGCCGGGCGGCCGGCTGGCAATCGCCGATCTCGATCCCGAAGGCGGACGCTTCCATGGCAACAACGACGGCGTCTTCCATTTCGGCTTCGAGCGGGCGGCGCTGAAGCGCGCGTTTGAGGCCGCCGGCTTTGCCAAGGTGCGCGACACCACCGCGACGGTGTTCGAAAAGCCCGGGCCCACCGGCGAGGTGGGCCGTTTCCCGATTTTTCTTATGGTCGGTGAGCGCTGAAGGCCCGTGTAACGGGCCGAATCCGGCAAATGGGAACCGGCAAAGCCGGGTCGTGCGGCGTGACGCAGCTGTGGGCGGAATCCGCCTGCGCCCGCAATTTCCGGCGCAAACTGCTTAAATAGGCCCCATGCGCTACGGCCCTCACCTGCTGGACGAGATTTTGCGCCGGACGGACATCGTTCAGCTGGTTGGACGGCGCGTAAAACTCACCCGGAAAGGTCAGGCTTTCTGGGGTTGTTGCCCGTTTCACGGGGAAAAAACGGCCTCCTTCAAGGTCGAGAATGCGCGGCGGGCCTACAAATGTTTCGGTTGCGGCAAGGGCGGCGACGCCTTCCGCTGGCTGATGGAGACCGAAGGTCTTTCCTTTCCTGAAGCTGTTGAGAAGTTGGCGGGCGAAGCCGGCGTGGAACTTCCCAAATGGACCCCGGAAGACGAGGCCCGCGAGGAGAAGAAGAAATCCCTCTACGACGTCATCGAAGCGGCGGCCGCGTTTTTCGAGCTGCAGCTATACGTATCCGGTGGGCGCGCCGCCCGCGACTACCTGACCTCGCGCGGCATCGATGAAGCGACCGCCAGGCGGTTCCGCCTCGGTTATGCGCCCGCAGCGGGCAATGCGCTGATCGAGCATCTGACCGCCAAGAACGTGACGATGGACGACATCATCGCTGCGGGGCTCGCCCGTCCCGCCGATGCCGAGCGCGGGGTGCGCGACTTCTTCTTCAACCGGGTGATGTTTCCCATTGCCGATGCGCGCGGACGGCTGATTGCGTTCGGCGGTCGCGGCATGGCCGCCGACGCCAAGCCCAAATACATCAACACCGGCGAGACTGATTTCTTCTCCAAAGGACGGCTGCTCTACAATTTCGACAAGGCCCGTCCGGCCGGCATCAAGGCGCAATCCATCATCGTCGCCGAAGGCTATATGGACGTCATTGCCCTGGTGCGGGCCGGTTTCGAGGCTGCCGTGGCGCCGTTGGGAACCGCACTCACCGAGGACCAGCTGCAGCTGTTGTGGCGGGTGGCGCCCGAACCGCTGATGGCGTTCGACGGCGATGAAGCCGGCCGCAAGGCGGCATTGCGCGCCGCCCATCTGGCGCTGCCGCATCTCAAGCCCGGCTATTCGCTGCGCTTCGTCTTCCTGCCGGCCGGTGACGATCCCGACAGCCTGATCCGCTCCCAGGGTGGCGAGGCCATGCAGGGTCTGCTCGAGCGGGCCGAGGCGCTGGCCGATGTCTTGTGGAAAAGTGAGACCGAGGGGCATGATTTCTCCACGCCCGAGCGCCGCGCCGGCCTGGAACGGGCCCTGGCGGAGCTGGTGGCGCGCATCGCCGACGGCAAGATCGCCGATTACTACCGTCGCGATTTCGATACCCGTGTCTTCGAGACCTTCAAGCGGCGGCCGCAGCGCGCTCCGGGGCACAATCCGTCTGCGACAAGGCGTTCCTGGCAGGGGGGCCGCTTTGCCCCCGCGCCGCCGCCGGTTTCCGATGCGTTGCGAAGCAGCCTGCTGGCGCGATCGGCCCGCAAAGGGGCTCTGAAGGCCAGTTCTGCCGACGGTGCAGGCCCTCCGCCGCTCAATCCCGGGGCCAGACGGGTCAAGGAAGCGGAAATCTGCCGCTACCTCCTGGCGCAGCCCGATTTGGCCTCAAAATACGCAGAAACCCTTGCTGCGCTGCCATTTTCCGATCCTTTGCTTGACAGATTGCGCCAGGAACTTCTAAACGTCGCCGCTTCCGGCTCCCGGCTTGAAAAACAGGGGTTGGAGAACCATCTCATCCGTCAAGGCATGGCCGACATCATAGCGCGTCTGAAGGCGCACAATGTGCCGACAGAGATGGGAGAGGGGACCGCTCTTGGCGAGGATGCCGATGCCGCCTTCTTGGGTGCTTCTAGCCAGCTTCGCAATATGGTGGAACCCGGCCAGGAGCGAACAGGCGACGATGAGCGTTACTCCTGAGCGCCGAATCAGGGGTTTAGGCTCGAGAAGCGGTGCTTGGACGTCAATAGGACAAGCATGGTGCGTCCAATCCGTATAGATTGTGATTCTGCCGGCGCGCGCGCGGCGGACCACAAAGAGGGAACCAAATATGGCAGCAAAGAAGAAAGCGAAGAAGGCGAAGAAGGCAAAAAAGGCCGTCCGTAGGACAGCCGTGAAGCGTAAGGTCGTCAGGACGGCCAAGAAGGGTGCTGCGAAGCGCACCGCCAAGAAGGGTGCTGCGAAGCGCACCGCCAAAAAGGGCGCAGTGAAGCGCACCGCCAAAAAGGCTAAAAAGGCTAAAAAGGCCAAAAAAGCCAAAAAAGCTAAGAAAGTCGCCAAGAAGAAGGCCGCTCCGCGGCGCAAGAAAGCCGCACGGCGCAGAGCCGCTTCGGCTGCTCCGGCCGCGCTTTCGGTCGGAGGAGGCTCGCCCGAGCTCGTGAAACACGGGCAACGGCTTAAACAGGATCATTCCGCTCGCGCGCGCGACGGACAGTGTAACGGATGGTAATGGTAACCAAGTCGAAGAAACCGGCGAAGAAGGCGGTCAAGCGGTCGCCCGCCAAGGCAGCCAGCGCCAAATCGGCGCCGGCCAAACGGGCCAAGAAGACCGCCAAGCCCAAAGCTGCTCACGCCAAGGCTGCTCACACCAAGGCTGCGTCTGCCAAGACGGCAGCTGCCAAGAGCCCGGCCAAGGCCGCCAAGACGCATGCCAAGGCGCCCGCCAAGAAGTCGGAGCCCAAGGTCAAGTCGAAGGCCCAGATCGCCGCCGCACCGCCCAAGAAGTCGGCGCCGCCGCAGCCCGCGCCGGTGCTCAAGGTCAATGGCAAGCCCGCGGTGCCGGGCAAGTCCGGCAAGCCCGAGGACAGCCCGCCCGGCGACGCCGACAGCCCGCTGCTCGACATGACCGACGTGTCGGTGCGCAAGATGATCGTGCGCGCCAAGGCCCGCGGCTATGTCACCTATGACGAGCTCAACAAGGTGATGCCGTCCGACAAGGTGTCCTCCGAGCAGATCGAAGACACCATGTCGATGCTCTCCGAGATGGGCATCAACGTCATCGAGAGCGAGGAGCAGGACGAAGGCGGCGAAGGCGAGCTGCCGGCGGTGGCCGAGAACGGCAAGGCCGTCGCCACCACCAAGGAAGGCGCCACCGAAACCTACGACCGCACCGACGATCCGGTGCGCATGTATTTGCGCGAGATGGGCTCGGTGGAGCTCTTGTCCCGCGAAGGCGAAATCGCCATTGCCAAGCGCATCGAGGCCGGCCGCGAGTTGATGATCGGCGCCTTGTGCGAGAGCCCGCTGACCTTCGAAGCCCTCACCGTGTGGCGCGACGAGCTCAACGAGGGCAAGGTGCTGCTGCGCGACATCATCGATCTCGAGGCGATGTACGGCACGGGACCCGAGGGGGCCAATGACGGCGCCCCGGCGATGCCGCAGATCACCCAGATGAACGGCACGGCCGAAGCCGCCCCGCAGGCGCCCAAGCCCGCGCCGCCGCCGCCACCGCCGAAGCCCGCAGCGCCGCCCAAGCCGGCCGAGCCGGAGAAGAACGAGAACGGCGAACCGATCGATCCCGGCGAAGCCGCGGCCAAGGCCGATGGCGCCGGCGACGGCGAGGATTTCGACGACGAAGGCAATCTGCCGCTGTCGGCGATGGAAGCCGCCCTCAAGCCACAGGTGCTGGAGACCCTCGACA
>JBJKRM010000359.1:0-3242 GCA_046704685.1 Rhizomicrobium sp. | reverse complement strand
ACCCAGCGATCGACCACGTCCAACACCGGCTGGCCGGGCAACAGCGAGCAGAAGTGTCCGTCACCGCCCAATCCGATCAGCGCGAAGTCGAACAGCGGCTGTGCCGGATCGGTTTGGTCGGCGCCATAGGTGGTGCGCAGCAGGTCCTGGTAGTGCTGCGCCGCGGATTCCGGCGTCCCGTCGGTTGGCATGGGATGAATCTGGCCGGGCGCGACTGCGATGTGCGACAGCAGCGTTTCCCTGGCCATGCGGTAATTGCTGTCGGGGTGGTCGGGCGGCACGAAACGCTCGTCCGTCCAATAAAACTCCACCTTGCGCCAGTCGATTGGGCGGAGGGACAATTCGCCGTAGAGCAGCCGCGGGGTGTTGCCTCCGGTCAGAACGAATCGGAACGGGCCGTCGCTGGCGGCGATCAGGCCGGCGATCCAGTCGGCCGCCTTCACGGCGACATCCTGCGGATCGGCCAGGATTTCGGTGCGTGGCGGTGTCATTTTTTGCTCGGAGGCGGACGGCCTTCCACATGGCCGCCGAATTTGCTGCGCATGGCGGACAACAGGCGGTCGGCGAAGCTCCGCTCGACGCGTGAACGGAAGCGTTCGTAAAGCGCTGCCGAAAGCACATTGGCGGGCACCGCTTCCTCGATGGCCGCCTGCAGGGTCCAGCGGCCTTCGCCGGAATCCTGAACATAGCCGGAGAAGTTCTCGAGCTTGCCGTGTTCGGCGAGCGCCATGGCGGTCAGGTCCAGCAACCAGGAGGAGATGACGCTGCCGCGGCGCCAGACTTCCGCGACATCGGCAAGCTCGAGGTCGAACTGCTCTGCTTCGGGAAGATCCTTGTTGGCCTTGTGGTGCAGAATCTCGAAGCCTTCGGCATAGGCCTGCATCAGGCCGTATTCTATGCCGTTGTGAACCATCTTGACGAAATGGCCCGAACCGGCGGGCCCGCAATGCATGTAGCCATTCTCGACGCGTGGGTCGCGGCCTTCGCGATGCTCCGTACGCGGAATCGATCCGGCCCCGGGTGCCAGCGCGGCAAAGATCGGGTCGAGACGGTCGACCACGGCCTTCTTGCCGCCGATCATCATGCAATAGCCGCGTTCGAGGCCCCAGATGCCGCCCGAGGTGCCGACATCGACATAGCCGATCGACTTTTCCTTGAGGGAGGCGGCACGACGGACATCGTCCTTGTAGAAGGTGTTGCCGCCATCGATCACTGCGTCGCCGGCCGCGAGCAGTCCGCCCAACGCGGCAATCGTCTCCTCGGTGATCTTGCCGGCCGGAAGCATCACCCAAACCGCCCGCGGCGGTTTCAGGCTTTTGACCAATTCTTCGAGCGAGACGGACGCCTTGGCGCCTTCGCGCGCCAGAGTCGCGACCGCCTCGGGGTTTACGTCAAAGGCAACGACCTGATGGCCGTGGCGCATGAGCCGCCGCGCGATGTTGGCGCCCATGCGGCCCAGGCCGACAATCCCAATCTCCATGCATAGTTCCTTTTACAGTGCCGCTTCGATGGCGCGGCGAAGGGTGACGAGGCCCTCGTCTACATTGTCAAGGTGAATACGCACGGCGCGCCGTCCGCGTTCCGAAAGCACTGCCAAATCGCCTGCGGCTTGGGCATCGATCACGGCGCCGAACGTATAGCCGCGTCCCGGCACGGTGATGTCCTGCTTATGCTTGCCGGTGATTTGCAGGAAGACGCCGGTGGCCGGGCCACCCTTATAGGCCTGGCCGGTTGAATGCAGGAAGCGCGGTCCGAAGCCTTGGCAGGTCGCGGCGCCCGTTGCATCGCGCAGAGCCGATCGCATGGTGTCCAGCACTCCTGCGTGCTCGGCATTTCGCTCGATGAAGGCGAGAAGGGCGATGTAGTCGCCCGGCGATACGCGCTTGAAATGCGCCTTCAGCAGGTCTTCGAGGCTCTGAGCGCCGGCCAATACCTTGGCGTTCGCCTCGTCGGCATAGACCGAGACGCCTTGAGCGGAGAGCACGGGCTTGCTCGTCTCCTTGGCGCCGCCGGCTTCCATCAGCGCGCGGGCCTTCACCTTGGCGGCTTCCACGTCGGGCTGGTCGAACGGGTTGATGACCAGGGCCGCGCCGGCCACCGCCGTGGCGATCTCGAACATGTAGAACAGCCGCGCCAGCTGGTACGGCTCGTCGATCTCGATCTCGATCACCGGATGTCCGAGAGGCGGCAGCGCGCTCAATAGCGTGTTGCGGCAATCCTCACCCTTCAGTCGCAGGGCGACGAACACGCGGTCCTTGCCATAGCTGTTGGCCGAAGCGGCCGGTTCGGCATCGACGGGAATGATGCCCTTGCCGTGCTTGCCGGTGGATTCGGCCACCAGTTGTTCGAGCCAGGCCCCGAAGCTGGCAAGACTCTTGGAGGCGACGATGGTGAGCTTGTCGCGTCCACCCTTGGCCAGCGTGCCGAGCGTGATGCCGAGCATCACACCGGGGTTTGTCGCGGGCGGAGAGAGGGCGCCGCAGGCCGCTTCGGTGGCCACGGCATTTTCGATGAAGCGATCCAGATCCACGCCCATTGCGGCCGCTGCCACCAGTCCGAAATTCGACAGCACGGAATAGCGCCCGCCGATCGCTTTCTCGCCGGCGAAGATTTCCGCGAAGCCGTCCTTCTTGGCATCCTTTTCCAGCGATGATCCGGGATCGGTGATGGCGACGAAATGGCTTCCCGCCTTGTCCTTGCCGATCGCATTGGCGACCCGGTCGAAGAAGTAGTCCTTGAACAAATTGGGTTCGAGCGTCGAGCCGGACTTCGATGCCACGATGAACAGCGTGGTCGCCAGCGTGATCTGTTCGTCGAGCGTGCCGATCTCGTCCGGATCGGTGGAATCCAGGATATGGAAACGGGGGTTGCCTTCCTTCACCAGCACTTCGCGCAGTACTTCGGCGCCGAGGCTGGAGCCACCCATGCCGAGCAGCACGACATCGCTCCACTTGCCGGTCTTGACGCGCTCGGCAAAGCCTTTGAGTTGCGCGAGATTGGCTTTCGCCTTGGACGGGGCGTCGAGCCAGCCGAGCCATTTGTCCTCGTCGGCATTCGTCCAGATGCTCTTGTCCTTCACCCAGATGCGGCGGATGTAGCCTTCTCTGGCCCAGGTCTTGGCCCAGCCCTCGATCGCCTCCTTGGCGCTGCCGAGCGCATAATCGATGCGCAGCTTGTTGCCGGTGATCTCGTCGATCTTGCTGGCGATGGCGCCATAGAGCTGGTCGGCTGCGGCGGCAAAC